>JASLGD010000505.1 GCA_030150305.1 Caldimonas sp.
CTCGACTAAGCTAACTTCCTGGGGCATGCCTGCGGGCATGTCCCCTATAATCCGGGCTCATCGCCCATCGCTCTTTTAAGGAACAATCATGCAGAACCAGAAGATCCGTATCCGCCTGAAGGCTTTCGACTATCGTCTGATCGACCAATCGGCCGCTGAGATCGTCGAGACCGCCAAGCGCACCGGCGCGATCGTCACGGGCCCGGTGCCGCTGCCGACGCGCATGCAGCGCTTCGACATCCTCCGCTCGCCGCACGTCAACAAGTCGTCGCGCGACCAGTTCGAGATCCGCACGCACCAGCGGCTGATGGACATCGTCGACCCGACCGACAAGACCGTCGATGCGCTGATGAAGCTCGACCTGCCCGCCGGCGTCGACGTCGAGATCAAGCTGCAGTAAGCGAACTGTTATACTGATCGGCTTTCTCGCCACGGCGGGAAAGCGTTTTCGAGTCAGCCCGGCCAATCGATGTCGGGCGTAGCAACAAAGGCTGCATCCCGGTGCGGCTGGAGAACACCATGGGTACGACCCCGAAGGAGGCGCGTCACGTCGACGAGCGCCTCGGCCTCCTGGGCCGCAAGGTGGGGATGATGCGCATCTTCACCGTCGACGGCGACGCGATCCCCGTCACCGTCCTCGACGTCTCCAACAACCGCATCGCGCAGGTCAAGACCGCCGAAAGCGACGGCTACACCGCGCTCCAGGTCGTGTTCGGCGAGAAGAAGGCATCGCGCGTCACGAAGCCCGAAGCGGGCCACCTCGCGAAAGCCGGCGTCGTCGCCGGCGAAATCGTCCAGGAGTTCCGTGTCGCCGACGCCGTTGCCGCCGAGTACAAGGCCGGCGGGCAGCTGCCGATCGGCGTCTTCGCCGTCGGCCAGCGCGTCGACGTCCAGGGCACGACGATCGGCAAGGGCTTCTCGGGCACGATCAAGCGGCACCACTTCGGCTCGCAGCGCGCGTCGCACGGCAACAGCCGTTCGCACAACGTGCCGGGCTCCATCTCGATGGCGCAGGATCCTGGCCGCGTCTTCCCCGGCAAGAAGATGTCGGGCCAGCTCGGCAACGTCACGCGGACGACGCAGAACCTCGACATCGTCCGCATCGACGAGGCACGCCAGCTCCTCCTCGTGCGCGGCGCCGTTCCGGGCGCGCGCAACGGCCACGTCGTCGTTCGCCCGGCCGTGAAGGCGCCCGCGAAGGCGGCGGCTGCCAAGACCGCGAAGGGAGCCGCCTGATGCAACTCGACATCCTCAACGAGCAGGGCCAGGCGACCGCGAAGGTCGACGCTCCCGACACGGTGTTCGCGCGCGACTACAACGAGGCGCTCGTCCACCAGATCGTCGTCGCGTTCCAGGCGAACGCGCGCTCGGGCACGCGCAAGCAGCTCGACCGCGGCGAGGTCAAGCACTCGACCAAGAAGCCGTGGCGCCAGAAGGGCACCGGCCGCGCGCGCGCCGGCATGACGTCCTCGCCGCTCTGGCGCGGCGGCGGCCGGATCTTCCCGAACACGCCGGACGAGAACTTCACGCACAAGGTCAACAAGAAGATGTACCGCGCGGGCATGGCTGCGATCCTGTCGCAGCTTGCCCGCGAAGGTCGCCTCGCGGTCGTCGAGTCGCTGACCGTCGATTCGCCCAAGACCAAGGGCCTCGCGCAGAAGTTCAAGTCGATGGGCCTCGACTCGGTGCTCGTCCTCACCCACGAGATGGCTGACAACCTGATCCTGGCGTCGCGCAACCTCGCCAACGTGCTCATCGTCGAGCCGCGCTACGCCGACCCGCTCGCGCTCGTCTACTTCAAGAAGGTGCTCGTCACCAAGGGCGCGATGGAGCAACTGAAGGAGATGCTGGCATGAGCACGGCACCCGAGAAGGCCAAGCCTGCCAAGGCTGCGAAGGGCGACAACGCCGAAGCGAAGGCGAAGCAGCCTGTCGCCAGGAAGGCGAAGGCCGCTCCGGCCGAGGCCGACGCGGCTGCGACGTCCGCCAAGCCGCCGAAGGCCGAGAAGAAGTCGGTCGCGAAGAAGGCGAAGGCCACCGCGCCCGCGATCCCGCAGCGCTCGGCGCATGCCGAGAGCCGGCTCGCGCAGATCCTCGTCGCGCCGATCGTCAGCGAGAAGGCGACGATGGCCGCCGAGAAGCACAACCAGGTCCTCTTCAAGGTCCTGCGCGACGCGACCAAGCCCGAGATCAAGGCCGCGGTCGAGCTGATGTTCAAGGTCACCGTCGACTCGGTGCAGACCGTGCAGCACAAGGGCAAGGCGAAGCGCTTCGCGAAGTCGAGCGGCCGCCGCGACCACGTCAAGAAGGCGTACGTCTGCCTGGCCGAGGGCCAGGAGCTCAACTTCTCCGGGGAGGCCGCGTAATGGCCGTCATCAAGGTCAAGCCGACGTCGCCGGGCCGCCGTGCGCTCGTCAAGATCGCGCATCCGCACCTGTACAAGGGTCGGCCGGAGGCGTCGCTGCTCGAGCCGCAGATGCAGAACGCCGGCCGCAACAACAACGGCCACATCACGACGCGCCACAAGGGCGGCGGGCACAAGCACCACTACCGCGTGATCGACTTCCGCCGCAACAAGGACGGCATCCCCGCGAAGGTCGAGCGGCTCGAGTACGACCCGAACCGCAGCGCCCACATCGCGCTCGTCGTCTACGCCGATGGCGGGCGCCGCTACGTGATCGCGCCGCGCGGCCTCGAGGTCGGCGCGACGATCGTCTCGGGCGCCGAGGCGCCGATCAAGGCCGGCAACACGCTGCCGATCAGGAACATCCCGGTCGGCTCGATCATCCACTGCGTCGAGATGCTGCCCGGCAAGGGCGCGCAGATCGCGCGCTCGGCGGGCGCGCACGTGACGCTGCTCGCGCGCGAAGGCACG
>JASLGD010000538.1 GCA_030150305.1 Caldimonas sp.
GCTGGATCTGGGCGCCGACCTCGCGGTCCATTCGACGACCAAGTACCTGAACGGTCACTCCGACGTGGTCGGCGGCGCGGTCGTCGGGCGCGATCCCGAGCTGCTCGCGCGCCTGGCGTTCATCCAGAACTCGATGGGCGGCAGCCAGCCCGCGTTCGACAGCTTCCTGGTCCTGCGCGGAACGAAGACCCTCGCCGTGCGCATGGACCGCCACCAGGCGAACGCGCTCGCGGTCGCGCGCTGGCTCGAGTCACGCCCCGAGGTGGCGCACGTCCTCTACCCCGGCCTGCGCTCGCACCCGCAGCACGCGCTCGCGCGCCGTCAGATGTCCGGCTTCGGCGGCATGGTCAGCTTCTTCCTGAAGGAGGACCGCGGCACGCTCGCGCGGGCCCGCAAGCTGCTGTCGTCGGTGCGCGTCTTCACCTGCGCCGAGTCGCTGGGCGGCGTCGAGTCCCTGGCCGAGCACCCGGCGATCATGACCCACGCCTCGATCCCCGCCGAACGCCGTCGCGCCCTCGGCATCAGCGACGGCCTCGTCCGTCTCTCCGTCGGAATCGAGCACGCCGACGACCTCATCGCCGACCTCGACCAAGCCCTCCGCGCCGCCCACGCCCGCTAGTTGGCACGACTGGGGACCAGCGCGTTGCGCCTCGCGCAACGTCGTTGCTGCCGAAGCAACGTCGACGCCCCGATCCAGCGGCTGAAAGCCTGGAAGGACGCCACTGTTCGCATTGAAAACGTTGGCTTGATTACTGCTCTACATGCTTCGAATGTTTTCGAAGCGACTGGTTCACCTTGGGCTTTCCCTCGCGGCAGGCACTGGCCTCTTGGGGTGCCAAGCGCAGAGCGATACGGCGGCGGAGACCGCGTCCCAGGAGTCCGCTCTCACCATGACCAACGGCCTCGCCATGATCAACGGGCTGTCCATGACGAATGGGTTGACGATGGTCAACGGCCTGGCGATGACCAACGGGCTCACGATGACCAATGGGCTCGCGATGACGAACGGCCTGGCCTCCACGACCGGCCTCATGACGACCGAGGACGGGCGGCGGACGGTCGCCTACATCGTCAAGTGCGCGCTCGCGGCGGGCGACAGCCTGGTCAAGCAGGACCAGAACGGCGTCTCCTACACGTTCCCGGGCGGCATCGGGCTTTGCCCGGCCTGGAAGAACGGCAGCATCAGCGGCGACGGCGACTGCCAGCGGGACATCTCGGCCTGCATCATGGCGCACGTGAACACCGCCGGCGTGCAGATCCCCATCTGGCTCGATTCGTCGGCGCCTTCCATCGGCTGGGGGACGGATCCCGGCTACCCCGCGCAGGAGGGGACGTTCTTCGGCAACATCCTGGCCACGGGATCGCTGGCGCCGATCGGGATGCCGTCGGTCACCGCGCCCGCCGCGTACTTCTGCGACGGCGACAGCTTCGCCGCCGGCACGCAAGGCGTGGTGGCGGGCCGGTTGGGCGAGGGGCAGAACAACGCGCCCTACAAGAACCCGTTCGGCGACGGCGCGCTCTGCCGCTACAGCGGCGGCAGCGTCCCCACCTACACGGGCGGCAAATACAACCAAGACGGCAGCGTCAAGCCCGCCGACGGCTACGTGGCCATCACGGCGTCCGGCTTCACGTTCAACCGCGCGATCACCGTCTGGCGGAACGCCACGTTCTCGCCGAAGTTCGGCACGTATGCGTACCGGCTCTCGCCCCTGAGCGCGACCGGGAAGTCCGTCGACGTCAACTACGGCCAGCAGACGAACGGCACGATCGTGCAGCAGTACGCGAGCTGGGACGGCGACCCGCAGAAGTTCAACATCAAGCCGAGCGGCAGCAACTGGGCGATCACCATGGAGGCGAACAACGCCAAGTGCGTCGGGCCCGCGGGCAACGGAACCGGCAACGGAACCGCGATGGAGATTCAGGACTGCAACGGCGGCAGCAACCAGGCGTGGTCGGTCGCCGCCGACGCGAACACCGGCTCGTTCACGTTCAAGAACGTCGCTTCGGGGCGCTGCCTGGACGTCACCGGCATCAGCACCAGCGACGGCGCCCGCATGCAGATCTGGGACTGCTCCGGCGGCCCCAACCAGAAGTACAAGATCCAGTCGTACTGAGTCGCCGTCACGAACGGCCCGCCACGACGCGCACGCCCGCTGACGGCTCTACGGGCTGCCCGTGTGATGCTGGCAGGAATAGACTTTTAGGCTGGTGGGACCGTTCTGAATGAAGTTGCCGCACGACGTGCCGTTCAGGACGATGCTGAACTGGCTGCCATTCTGATACGTCCAGCCGTTGGTCTGATCGTTCTGGATCTGAGCGTTGTTGTCGTCGAGCAGCAGCAGCTCATCTGCCGGCGTTTGCGTTTGAAGGTGAAGGTCGATGGCGCAGGAGGTTTCTGCAATCGGGTCCAAAATCGACTTCAGCTGCTTCGCGAGATAGTCAGATGTGTAAGCGGAGTAGAGCGTGTTGCTGGCCAGCATGCTCAGGCAGGGGTCCTTGTTCCCCGTGCTGCTCATCAACTGCAGGAAGATCGTCTTCACGGGCGGGTGGAGGTTTCCGAGCGCGATGACCGCGCTGCCCGCCTGCGAATCACAATTCTGCGAAGGGGGGCAACCCGGCGGTCCGTCGGTCACTACCAGCACATAGCGTGCGACGACGGTGGGATCCGTATCGCCGTGATAAAAATCCTTGCACGCGAGGAGGGCGGGGCCGAGCGCCCGGTCGCTGCTATTTTGTGCACAGCTCCCCGGCGAAAGGTCGCAAGCGGTGAGGGAGCCGTCGAACCAATTGGAGGTCAGAGTCGGTGCGAGGACGTTGCCGGCACAACAGGCGGGATCGGAGGTTCCACATCCC
>JASLGD010000190.1 GCA_030150305.1 Caldimonas sp.
CGGTAGGCGTCGGCCGACGCCTTGTCGGTCGCGAGTTTGTCCTTGATCAGGAGCGCATTGATGATAGCGTTCGACTTGTTCACCGCCGCCGTCATCGAGCTGCCGCCGATGCCGCCGCTCAGCGACACCGCCTTGTGGAAGAGCCCCGCGGCGAGCGGCGTGACGATCAGCGCGTTGACGTTCGTCGAGCCGGCCGACTGCCCCATGATCGTCACGTTGCCCGGGTCACCGCCGAAGTTGGCGATGTTGTCGCGCACGAACTTCAGCGCCTGGACGAGGTCGAGCAGCGCGTAGTCGCCCGAGTCGTGGACCGGATCGCCGGTGTTGAACGCCGGGTTCGCGAACCAGCCGAAGAGGCCGAGCCGGTACGCGGTCGTCACGACGACGGCGTTGGCGTTCTTCGCGAGGTTGCCGCCCTGCAGCAGCGGATCGAACGCGGCGCCGACGACGTTGCTGCCGCCGTGGATGTAGACGATGACGGGCAGCTTCGCCGACGCGTCGGTCGCGGCGACCGGGCTCCAGATGTTGAGGTAGAGGCAATCCTCGGAGCCGATCTGCTGGTAGAAGGTTTCCCAGACCGCGCTGTAGTCCTTGCCCTTCGGCGGCGGGCCGAAGAGGCCGCCGATCTGGCTGCACGCATCGGCGAAGTCGTGCGCCGAGCGCGTGCCGGTCCACGCGTCGGGCGCCTGCGGCGGCTGCCAGCGCAGCGTGCCGACGGGAGGCTTGGCGAACGGCACGCCGCGCCACGAGATGGTGTTGCCGTCGGCCTCGACGACGCCGTCGACCTGCCCCAACGCGGTCGACCGCGTCGTCGCCGGCGCAGTGACGGTGGTGTTGCTGTCGCTGCCGCCGCACGCGGCCAGGCCGAGGCCGAGCGCGGCCGATGCGATCGACGCCAAGGCCGCGCGTTGCATGTTGCTGATGTTCAAGTCTCGCTCCGAGTTGGATTCGTACCGGCGGCAGGAGGCCGCCGGGCAGGGCATGGCGAACCCTCGAGGAGAGACGTTCGCTGCGGAGCAGCTTCGACGAATGCGCGCGCGACTTCAATGTGCGGCCGACACACCTGCGCGCGGAACTTTGTAGTGACGGACACTACGCCGCGAAGCGACACGCTCTCCGGAGCGCGCCGAGTGGCAATGCACGAGCCCGGCGCTCTGCTGGATTTCCCGAGGAGACCGCGACGATGAACCTGCCCCCGCTCGAGACCACGCGCTACGACGTCGCCGACGGCATCGCGACGATCACGCTGCACCGCCCCGAGAAACTCAACGCCTACAACGGCAAGATGCGCGAGGAGATCGCGCTCCTCTTCGACGAGACCGACCGCGACGACGCCGTGCGCGCCGTCATCGTCACCGGCGCGGGCAAGGCGTTCTGCGCCGGCGCCGACCTCTCCTCGGGCGGCGACACGTTCGACCGCGAGGCGCCGCAGCACCAGCGCTACCTCGAGAAGCTGCGCAGCGAAAGCGGCGTCTACCGCGACGGCGGCGGCACCAACGCGCTGCGCATCTACGCGAGCCTCAAGCCCGTGATCGGCGCGATCAACGGCGCCGCGGTCGGCATCGGCGCGACGATCCAGCTGCCGATGGACATCCGCATGGCGTCGACCTCGGCGCGCTTCGGCTTCGTTTTCGCGCGCCGCGGCATCACGCTCGAGGCGGCGTCGTCGTGGTTCCTGCCGCGCATCGTCGGCATGCAGACGGCGCTCGAGTGGTGCATGACCGGCCGCGTGTTCGACGCCGACGAGGCGCTCGCGCGCGGCCTCGTGCGCTCGCTGCACACGCCCGACGAGCTGCTGCCCGCCGCGCGCTCGCTCGCCCGCGAGATCGCCGACAACGCGGCGCCGGTGTCCGTGGCGCTGACGCGGCAGATGCTGTGGCGGCTGTCAGCGGCGAAGCATCCGATGGAGGCGCATCGGATCGACAGTCGCTCGATTCAGTCGCGCGGGCAGTCGGCCGACGTGCGCGAGGGCGTCGGCGCGTTCCTCGAGAAGCGTCCGGCAGTGTTCCCCGATCGGGTCTCGACCGACATGCCGGCGTTCTTTCCCTGGTGGGACGAGCCGGCGTTCGAGTGAGGTGTGTGGCGGGCGAAGGTTCGATCGCTTCTAGCCGCTCAGCCGCGGTACGTCGATCGGGCCTGATCGCGGGCACCGTGAGCGGCCGTCGCCCTTTCTCGCCTCGGGAGCCGCGCCTTCCGCACGGCGCTGGATCAGCGAGCTCCAGGCCGCATGCCGGGCGAGAACGTCGCCGCCTTCGAAGACTTCGACGCGTCGCAGCGGGCAGCGTGCGAGATCGCGATCGTCGCGATCGCCCGGCAACTGGATCGCGCCGCAACGCAGGACATGATTCGCGCGCGCAGGCAGCAAGCGCGCTCACGTCGATTCGCGTTGCACTGCTGACCGACCTCCCGCCGAGGCTTCTTGATCTGTCAGCCAACGCGCGATCGCCGCAACGACGTGTGCCTGCTCGTCCGCGGTGAGCTCACGGCCCTTCTCGATCGCGTGCCACTTCGCGAGGCAGCCGCGGCAGCACGTCGCCGTCGCGTGCTGCGCGACGAACACCGGGTGACCACGAAACGGCGTCTGCTTGCCGTCGTTGAGCGGCGTCGCCGCTGCGAGGCGCTGCGCGACGAACGCGCGCGCGTGGTCGAGCACCGTCGGCAGGCCCTTGGCGGCCAGGGTCGCGCGTTCCTTGGCGCCGAGCGCGAAGCGGCGCCGGAACGCCGAGCGCTCGAGCGCGGCGAAGAGCTCGTCGAGGTCGCGCACGGCGAGCCGATCGCGCCGTGCGTGCGCCGCGTGCTGCGTCAGGCCGAGTGCCCGCGTCGACGGCGCAGCGCGAGCAGCCCGAGGCCGACCGCGATCAGCGCCAGGTCCTCGGGCTCGGGCACCGCCGCGACGTCGGTCATCGTGATCCGGAACGGATACGCGCCGCCGTCGGTGCTGAGGCTGCCGCCGACGGCGACGGTGTAGAGCCCGCTGGTCGTGATCGCGAAGCTGCCGAACGGGTCGCCGTTCGGGCCCGGCGTCATGAACGCGGGATGCTCGTCGTCGAGGCTGCCGAGGAACGTCAGCCCGCCCCAGCTGCTCGCGCTGTTGAAGAGCGACCGGTCGGCGGTCGTCGTGCCGCGGTAGAGCGAGAGGCCGGGGTCGAAGTTCGCGTTGAGGCGGTTCACGCTCAGCGTCACCGTGTCGCCCGCGTTCGCCGAGAACTGCCAGAAGCTGACGCCCGCGCCCTGGTTGAGGAACCAGCTGAAGCCGTTGGCGGTCCCGGCGGCGGGCGCGCCCGAGAAGAGCGTTCCGCTGTAGCTGATCGCCTGTGCATGCGCGAGCGCCGGCAGCAGCGTCGCGCAGACGACGCCGAGCGCTGCATTGCGAAGTCTCATCGTGTCATCTCCTCGTGTGGTGGATGCCCGGCGCGGTCACGGCGCGGCGCACGTGAAGTTCGCCGCGTCGTCGGTGCTGCCCGAGCCGATGTACTTGGCCATGTTCGGATACGGGCAGAGCGGCCGCGTCTGCGTGCCGCCGCTGCCGAGGCTCTTGCTCGCGAGGATCGTGTCCGGCGCGGTGCCGTTCTCGACCCAGTTGACGACCGACTGGAACAGGTTCTGCGGCTGCGGGCCGTTGCCGCCGCCGCAGTGGCCGACGCCGGGCGCCATGAAGTGGCGGTACCACGGCTGCAGCGCCGCGTAGCCGCCCATCACGTTGGCGACGGCGTCGTAGTACATCGTGCTCCCTTCGGACATGATCAGCTGGTCGGCCCAGCCCTGCCACATCACGATCTTGCCGCCGAGGTTGCGGAACGCCGAGAGGTCCGGGTTCTCGCTCGCCATCAGCGGGTTGACCATGCGCATCGTGTCCTTGAAGAACTGCTCGTAGTTGGCGTAGGTCAGCGTCTTCCAGTCCCACGTCGGATCGAAGTAGACCCAGTACTGCGGCTGCGCGACGGCGATCGCGAACGGCGTCGCGCCGGCGAGCCCGCCGCCCAGCGACGCGCCGCGTTGGACGCCTGGCCAGAGCACCTTGCCGCTGGCATTGCGCGCGCCGCTCCAGATCTTCTCGATCGCGCTCGCCTCGCCGGGCGTCAGGCACGTGTTGTCGCTCGACGTGCACGAGCTCCTGGTGATGCTCGGGTCGGTCACCGGGTTGTAGGTGCACTTGCGCGGATCGCCGATCACGCCGTCGGTGACGCCGTCGATCGCGTCGCACGCGGCGATCGCGGCGTTGGTCGCGAGGGTCTCCTTGGCGCTCGCGACGGGGCCGCCCGCATCGATGCGCATCGCCACCTGCGGCCAGATCTGGTAGGCCTGGAAGCGGTCCCAGTGGAACGCCGGCGCGCCGGCGAGGATGCCGTTGTAGTCGGCGGGAAACTGCTGCGCCATGCGCATGCCCTGGCGGCCGCCGGTCGAGCAGCCGTTCCAGTACGAGAAGACCGGCTGCTGGCCGTAGAACGCCTGGATCAACTGCTTGCCGATCACCGCCATCTCGTGCTCGGAGCGGTACGCGAAGTCGGTCTGCAGTTGCTGGTCGGGCGCGCCCGGGTTCGCCGCGTTGTTGCCGGTGCAGTTGTTGACGCAGCCGAACGTGCCGCTGCCTCCGGTGTGGCCGGTATCGGTCTGGATGCCGACGTAGCCGGCCGAGATCGATCCGGTCGCGACGCCGACGCTGCCCGCGTAGCCGCCGCCGCCTTCGGACTGCAGGCGCCCGTTCCACGCGCCTCCGGTCGGCAGCCCGACCCAGATGTTGATCGCCGGCGGCACCAGCACCTTGACGAGGCAGTACGCGACGCCGTTGCTCGTCGTTCCGGTCGAGACCGACGTGATCGTCGCCGACGAATCGTTCGGCGGGTTCGTCGTCGGCAGCGTCGGGATGTCGGTGGTGAGGTGCGCGCTGCCGATGCCGGCGGCGTCGCACGTCGTCAGCGGCGTGCTGTTGACCGGCGCGGCTTGCGCGACCGCGCGTCCGGGGTCGTCGGGCGCCGCGGCGGGTGCGGCTGCGCTGCCGTCGCCCGATGCGGTGCCGCCGCCTCCGCACGCGACGAGCGTAGCGGCTGCGCAAACCGATGCTGCGCCGAGCCCCGCTCGCATCGAGCGGCGGCGCGACGAAAGAATGCTGGCCATGGGAATCCTCTCTCTCGCGATCGTGGTCGTTGGCGCCGCTCGAGCGTTGCGGCGGCCGCGCGTCGTGGCGCGGCACCGTGCAGCGTACGAGTCGCGTCCTCGGCAGTGGATCGGTGCATGTCATGAGCGGCGCGCGCACGCGGTTTGCCGCGAAGCGCGCGCACGTCCGCGCACGTCGTTTGCCTGCGCGCGGCGCGCCTCGGGGGAGCGCTCCGCGCGAGGGCGCACAATCGCGCGGCCATGAGCGAAGAAAATCGTTTCAAGCCGCCGTCGGCCCGCGTCGAGGATCGCGCTCCGCGCGGCAGAGGATCGGCCGTGAAGGGCGTCGTGCTCGGCCTGCTCACCGATCTCGGCGGCACGATGCTCTTCAGCGTCGCGCTCAGCATCGCGTGGGGCATGGTGCTCGCCGCTGCGGGCAAGAGCGCGCAGGAGATCGAGGCGACGTTCGCGAATGCCGCCGACGACCCGCTGCTCTCGGCGCTCGCGCTCGGCGGCGGGTTGCTGTGCTCGGTGCTCGGCGGCTACGTCTGCGAGCGCATCGCGCGGCGCGGCGACTACCAGGCTGGTGCGGTTCTCGCCACGGTCTCGGCCGTGCTCGGGCTCGCGATGGGAGGGGGCTCGGGCACGTCGTTGCCGATGCACGCGCTGATGGTCTTCCTCACGGTCGGCTCCGTCCTGCTCGGAACGCGGCTCGCGTTTCCCGAGCCCGCGCAGCGCTCCGCGCGCTAGCGCAGCTGCCGACGCGTCCCGCCCCGTCACGATCGCTGCATGACCGCGCGCGCCGACACCGCACCCGAGCTCGCCGCACCGACCGCG
>JASLGD010000085.1 GCA_030150305.1 Caldimonas sp.
GACCCCGACCTGCCGCCGCTGGTGATCTCGCGCGAATGGGTCGAGGAAGTGCGCGCCCAGATGCCCGAGCTGCCGCGCGCGATGGCCGAGCGCTTCGTGGGCCAGGACGGCCTGCCCGAATACGACGCCGCGATGATGACCCAGTCGCTGGCGATCGCCCGCTTCTACGAGGCCGCGCGCGACACCGGCGCGCCCGCGAAGCTGGTCGCCAACTGGGTGATGGGCGAGATCTCGCGCCGGCTCAACGCGCAGGGCCTGTCGATCGGCGAGAGCCCGGTCGACGCCGCGCTGCTGGGCACGCTGGTCCAGCGCATCCAGGACGGCACGATCTCCAACAACGCCGCGCGCCAGGTGTTCGAGGCGCTGTGGACGCGCGAGGCCGGCACGGCCGGCAACGTCGACGCCACGATCGACCGCCTGGACGTGCGCCAGAGCAACGACACGGGCGCGCTGGAGTCCATCATCGACGGCGTGCTCGCGGCCAACCAGAAGTCGGTCGACGAGTTCCGCGCCGGCAAGGAGAAGGCCTTCCAGGCGCTGGTGGGCCAGGCCATGAAGGCCAGCAAGGGCAAGGCCAACCCGGCCCAGGTCAACGAGCTGCTGAAGAAGAAGCTGGGCGCCTGAGCGGCGACGGGCGCGGTCGGCGCGACGCTCCGGGCCTGCGCCGTCGGCGGCGTCGCCCCCGGCGCGGCGCTCGATCGCGCAGAACGCGCAGACCGAGCTTGCGCGCATCACCCGCAACTTCGACCTCGAGCGCGACCGCCTGCGCAAGCTCTGGGGCGGCGCCCGCGCCGGCTCGCTCGGCCCGTTGCCCGATACCCGGGCGCCGACGCCGGCGGCGGCCACCGCGGCGGCGAAGCCACCGGCGTCCTGACGCCGACGCCCCTCAGCCGAGCTTTTTCTTCAGCAGCGCGGCGATCGCCGCCGGGTCGGCCTTGCCCTTGCTCGCCTTCATCGCCTGGCCGACGAGCGCGTTGAACGCCTTGTCCTTGCCGGCGCGGAACTCGGCGACCGACTTGGCGTTGCCGGCGAGGACCTCGTCGACGATGCGCTCGAGCTCGGCGCTGTCGCCGACCTGACGCAGGCCGCGCGCGTCGATCAGCGCATCGACGTCGCCGCCGCCGTCCCACAGGGCGTCGAACAGCTGGCGCGCCGCGTTGTTCGAGATCGTGCGGTCGGCGACGCGGCCGATCAGCGCCGCGAGCGTCGCCGCCGGCAAGGCAATCGCGCTCGTTGCGCTGGCGTTCAGCCGGCGCGCGACGTCGCCCATGATCCAGTTGGCGGCGAGCTTGGGCTGCGCGCTCGCCGCGGCGACGGCTTCGAAGTACGAGGCGACCTCGATCGACTGCGTCATCATCGCCGCGTCGTAGGCGCTCAAGCCCAGCTCGCGCTGGAAGCGCTCGGCGCGGTGGCGCGGCAGCTCGGGCATCGTCGCCCGCACCTGCTCGATCCATTCGACGGAGATCGCCAGCGGCGGCAGGTCGGGATCGGGGAAGTAGCGGTAGTCGTGCGCGTCTTCCTTGCTGCGCATCTCGCGCGTCTCGCCGCGCTCGGGATCGAACAGCACCGTCGCCTGGCGCACCGCGCCGCCGTCTTCGATCAGGTCGATCTGCCACTGCACCTCGGCGTCGATCGCCTGCGAAAGGAACCGGAAGCTGTTCAGGTTCTTGATCTCGCGGCGTGTGCCGAGCGGCGCTCCCGGGCGGCGCACCGAGACGTTGGCGTCGCAGCGAAAGCTCCCCTCCTGCATGTTGCCGTCGCAGATGCCGAGCCAGACGACGAGCGCGTGCAGCGCGCGCGCGTACTCGACCGCCTCGGCGCTCGAGCGCATGTCGGGCTCGCTCACGATCTCGAGCAGCGGCGTGCCGGCGCGGTTGAGATCGATGCCCGACCACTCGCCGGAAAGCGAGGCCGAGCCGGCCTCGCCGTCGCGGGCGGCGAAGCCGTGCAGCGACTTGCCTGCATCCTCCTCGAGGTGCGCGCGCGTCAGCTGGACGCGATGCGCTTCGTCGCCGACGAAGAACTCGACCGCGCCGCCCTGCACGACCGGCGTCTCGTACTGGCTGATCTGGTAGCCCTTCGGCAGGTCGGGATAGAAGTAGTTCTTGCGCGCGAAGATCGAGACCGGCGCGATCCGCGCTCCGACGGCGAGGCCGAAGCGGATCGCGCGCTCGACGGCGCCGCGGTTGGCGACCGGAAGCGTGCCGGGAAGCGCAAGGTCGACCGGCGACGCCTGCGTGTTCGGCGCCGCGCCGAACGCGGTCGACGCGCCGCTGAAGATCTTCGATCGCGTCGAGAGCTGCGCGTGCGTCTCGATGCCGATCACGACCTCGAAGCCGCGGATCATCGCCCGCCCTCCGCCGGCGCGCGCAGGTGCCAGTCGGTCGCGCGCTGGAACGCGTGCGCCGCGTGCAGCAGCGTGCCTTCGGCGAAGTAGTTGCCGACGAGCTGCAGCCCGACCGGCATCCCGCCGGCACCGAACCCGGCCGGCACGCTCATCCCCGGCAGGCCGGCGAGGCTCGCTGGCAGCGTGAAGATGTCGGCGAGGTAGTTGGCGACCGGATCGTCGCTCTGCGCGCCGAGCGGCCACGCCACGGTCGGAGCGACCGGCCCGGCGATCACGTCGCAGGCGCGAAAGCACGCCTGGAAGTCGTCGGCGATCATGCGGCGCAGCTTTTGCGCCTGCACGTAGTACGCGTCGTAGTAGCCGTGCGAGAGGACGTAGGTGCCGATCATGATGCGGCGCTTGACCTCGGCGCCGAAGCCTTCGCTGCGGCTCGCGCAGTACATCTCGAGGAGATCGGCGAAGCGTTCGGCGCGATGGCCGTAGCGCACGCCGTCGAACCGCGACAGGTTCGACGACGCCTCGGCGGGCGCGATCAGGTAATAGACCGGAATCGAGAGCTCGGTGCGCGGCAGCTCGACGTCGACGAGCACGGCGCCGAGCTTGGCCAGCTCGGCGAGCGCAGCGCGCAGCGCGTGCTCGACATCAGCGGCGAGCGCCGGCGGGAAGAACTGCTTCGGCAATCCGACTCTCAGGCCCTCGAGCGGCCGAACCGCGCTCGCGCCCGGCCGCGACTCGGCCAGCATCGCGCGGAAGTCCTGCGGCGGCCGTTCGGCGCTCGTCGAGTCGCGCGCATCGAACCCGCTCATCGCCGAGAGGATCAGCGCGCAGTCCTCGGCGCTGCGCGCAAGCGCGCCCGCCTGGTCGAGGCTCGACGCGAACGCGATCATCCCGTAGCGCGAGCAGACGCCGTAGGTCGGCTTGATCCCGGTGATGCCGCAAAAGCTCGCCGGCTGCCGGATCGAGCCGCCGGTGTCGGTGCCGGTCGCTGCCGGCAGCAGCCGTGCCGCGACCGCCGCCGCCGAGCCGCCCGACGATCCGCCCGGGACGCGCGTCTCGTCCCACGGGTTCAGCGTCGGGTGGTACGCCGAGTTCTCGGTGCTCGAGCCCATCGCGAACTCGTCGCAGTTGAGCTTGCCGAGCGTCACCGTGCCGGCGTCGGCGAGGCGCGCGACGACGGTCGCGTCGAACGGGCTGCGGTAGCCCTCGAGCATCCGCGAGCCTGCGGTCGAAGGCATCGCGCGGGTGACGAAGATGTCCTTGTGCGCGATCGGAATGCCGACCAGCGGCCCGGTGTCGCCGTCGGCGCGGCGACGGTCGGCAGCGCGCGCCTGCGCGAGCGCGCCTTCGCCGTCGATCGCGAGCGCGGTGCCGAGCCGCTCGTGCGCGGCGAAGCGCTCGAGCAGGTGCGTCGTCGCCTCGACGCTCGACAGCTCGCGCGCGGCGAGCGCGCGGCCGAGGTCGGCGACGCCGAGCTCGTGCGGAGCCGCGCGGCTCACTCGATCACCTTGGGGACGAGGTAGAGCCCGTCCTTCGTCAGTGGCGCGCTCTGCTGGTTGGCGTCGCGATCGACGACCTCGGTCACCGCGTCGTCGCGCAGCCGCAGGTGCGCGTCCTGTACCGCAGCGAGCGGCGTGTAGAGCGGCTCGACGCCGCTCGTCTCGACCGCGCTCATCTGCTCGACGATGCGAAAGAAGCTGTTCAGCTGATCGAGCATCAGCGCCTGCTCGTCGGCGCCGAGGTCGAGACGCGCGAGCTCGGCGATGCGGCGCACGTCCAAAGGGGTCAGGGCCATCGAGAAATAAGAGACGCTGTGCGCCTTGCGATCAGGGCTTCGGAGCCTCGGGAAGGATCGAAATCGCAGGAGGCATGGGGTATTATCCTTCGCTTCATTCACGGCCCTCGACGTCTTCGCGGGCCCGGCGTCCAACCCACACCTTCCTCATTCGAAGCGCCTCCGGGACGCCCCAACAACAGCGCAATGTTCGGATCCTTTCGTCGCTATTTCTCGACGGATCTCGCGATCGACCTCGGCACCGCCAACACGTTGATCTACGTGCGCGGCAAGGGGATCGTGCTCGACGAGCCGTCGGTCGTCGCCATCCGCCACGAGGGCGGCCCCAACGGCAAGAAGACCATCCAGGCGGTCGGCGCCGAAGCCAAGGCGATGCTCGGCAAGGTGCCGGGCAACATCGAGGCGATCCGGCCGATGAAGGACGGCGTCATCGCCGACTTCACCGTCACCGAGCAGATGCTCAAGCAGTTCATCAAGATGGTCCATCCGCGTTCGGTCCTGAGGCCGAGTCCGCGGATCATCATCTGCGTGCCGTGCGGCTCGACGCAGGTCGAGCGGCGCGCGATCCGCGAGTCGGCGCTCGGCGCCGGCGCCTCGCAGGTCTACCTGATCGAGGAGCCCATGGCGGCGGCGATCGGCGCCGGCCTGCCGGTCAGCGAAGCGAGCGGCTCGATGGTCGTCGACATCGGCGGCGGCACCACCGAGGTCGGCGTGATCTCGCTCGGCGGCATGGTCTACAAGGGCAGCGTGCGCGTCGGCGGCGACAAGTTCGACGAAGCGATCATCAACTACATCCGTCGCAACTACGGCATGCTGATCGGCGAGCCCACGGCCGAGAGCATCAAGAAGAACATCGGTTCGGCCTTCCCGGGCTCCGAGGTCAAGGAGATCGAGGTCAAGGGCCGCAACCTCAGCGAGGGCGTGCCGCGCTCGTTCACGATCTCGTCGAACGAGATCCTCGAGGCGCTCACCGACCCGCTGAACCAGATCGTCTCGAGCGTGAAGAACGCGCTCGAGCAGACTCCGCCCGAGCTCGGCGCGGACATTGCCGAGCGCGGCATGATGCTCACCGGCGGCGGTGCCCTGCTGCGCGACCTCGATCGCCTGCTCGCCGAAGAGACGGGGCTCCCGGTGCTCG
>JASLGD010000040.1 GCA_030150305.1 Caldimonas sp.
CGCGTCGGCAGGTGCCCGTGCTGCTGGCGATCGCCGCAGGCATCGCTGCGGCTGGTGCGGCGCAGGCGCGCGCGAGGCGCATCGTGATCGACGCCGTGCGGCCGGCTGGCGTCGCGGACGACTGGGCTGCGCTCGTCAACGACGCGGCCGCCATCGACGTCCTCGATCCGCTTTGAGGGACGCGACGACGCGGGCGAGCGCCGCTCGCGTCGTCGTCGAGACGCACGACGGTGACTTTTGCGCGCGGGCGCTCTTGCCCGCGCTTTTACCGAGAAGAGGAGACAACCACATGGCATCCAATCGCAAGCCCGCGGCACGTCGGGCCCAACGCCTCTCGCGTCGCGCACGCGTCCCGGTCGCGACTGCCGTCGCGATGGCGGTCGCGGCGGCACTCGCCGCGCCCGCCGCGCAGGCGCGCATCACGCGAATCGACATCACGCAGACCGAGTCGCCGACGTTCGGCGGCTACGCGTGGCCGCAGGTCGGCCAGTACGAAAAGATCGTCGGCGTCGCGCACGGCGAGATCGATCCGACCGACCCGAAGAACGCGGTCATCACCGACATCGCGCTCGCCCCGCGCAACGCGCGCGGCAACGTCGAGTACGCGTTCGACTTCTACATCCTGAAGCCGATCGACCTGCGCAAGGGCGCGCACAAGATGATGTACGAGCCGCCGAACCGCGGCCGCAAGACCTGGAACACGTTCGGGCGCGTGCCCGCTGGCAACGATCCGGGCAGCTCGATCACCGACCCGACGGTGCTCGCCAACGCGTTCCTGATGCCGCGCGGCTATTCGATCGTCTGGAGCGGCTGGGACGCGGCCGCGGGAACGAGCAACGCCGGCTTCAACACGACGATCACGCTGCCGGTCGCCAAGGGCCCCGGCGGCGCCACCATCACCGGACCGGCCTACGAGTACATCGTCACCGGCGCCTCCTCGTTCGCGCTCAGCTACCCGGCGGCGACGCTCGACAAGAGCAAGGCCAAGCTCACCCATCGCGTCCACCTCGACGACGTGCCGGTCGAGATCCCGGCCGGCGGCTGGAACTACAACGCGGCCGGCACCTCGATCAGCCTGGTCGGCGGCAACTTCGTCAACAACGACATCTACGAGTTCAGCTACACCGCCAAGGATCCGACCGTGAACGGCGTCGGCTTCGCGGCGGTGCGCGACTTCAACGCGTGGCTGCGCGAGGCGAAGGCCGACGACAACGGGACCGCCAACCCGCTCGCCCACGACGTGCGCGAGATCTACACCGAGGTCGTCTCGCAGCCCGGGCGGTTCCTCAACGACTTTCGCCATCTCGGCTTCAACGAGTCCGAAAGCGGACACAAGGTCTTCGACGCGATGATGCAGTGGATCGCGGCGGGCGACGGCATCAACCTGAACTACCGCTGGTCGCAGCCGGGACGCACCGAGCGCAATCGGCAGGAGCACCTGTACGCGGAAGGCGTCTTCCCGTTCGCCAACGTGACGACGACCGACCCGTTCACCGGCATCCACGACAGCCGGCTCGAGCGCTGCGAGCGCACCAACACCTGCCCGGTCGCGGCGGAGATCTACTCGGCCAACGAATACTGGGTCAAGGCGGCGTCGCTGCTGCACACGACGCCCGACGGCCGTTTCGATCTGCCCGATTCGCCGTTCGCCCGCGACTACTTCATCTCGAGCCATCAGCACGGCGTCGGCAGCGCGACGAGCAAGGGCGTCTGCCAGCAGTTGCAGAACCCGCTCGATTCGGCGCCCGTGCAGCGCGCGCTCTTCGTGGCGCTCGGCGAGTGGTTGCAAGGCAAGGAGCCGCCGAAGAGCCGCGTGCCGCGTCTGCGCGACGGGACGTTCGCCCCGCCGTTGCCGCAGGAGGCGGTCGGCTTCCCGCACATCCCCGGCGTGACCTACACGGGACTGGAGACGACGCGCTACCGCTTCGACTACGGCCCCGACTACTACAGCAAGGGGATTCCGACGATCAACCCGCCGCTGATCACACCGCCCTACGAGAACAACCCGGCCAACGGACCGATCTACCCGAGCTGGGTGCCGCGCACCGACGCCGACGGCAACGACATCGCGGGCGTGCGGCTGGTCGACGTCAGCGTGCCGCTCGCCACCTACACCGGCTGGGCGCTGCGCTCCGGACCGCAGGCGAACGACGGCTGCGAATCGTCGGGCCAGTTCATTCCGTTCCCGAAGACGCAGGCCGATCGCATGGCGACCGGCGACCCGCGCCTCTCGGTGCAGGAGCGCTACCCGACGTTCGACAAGTACCAGCGCGAGGTGCGCCATGCGCTCGACCGCATGGTCCGGCAGAGGCTGCTGCTGTGCGAAGACACGCTGAGCGAGCAGAGCCGGCTCTATGCCAACGGTGTCGCCCTCGGCGTGCCGGCGCCGCAGGCCGGGCTGCCTGCGCCGACGCCGCTGCCGCACTGCATGAGCCGGCACGACCGCAGCGACGACGACGATGGTGATGACGGCGATCGTTGACGTCCAGATGCGCAGGGGCGGAGCGCGTCAGCGCGCCGCTCCTCGTCGCAAGCGGCGGCAGCGCATCGCGACGTCAAGCCGATGACGCGAGGTGCGCAGCAGCGTTGCGGCCCGCGACCGCGAACGCGCTGCCGATATCGAGTGGAGGGACGCGTTGGCATCCGGCGTGCCCAAGAAGCGCTCGAGGGTCGATGGATGACTACCGGATTCCCTGAGGCACACGGCGTGTCCCAGACCTAGACTGAAACCGCGCACGCGCCAGAACGTGCGTCCACGAGGAGACTTCATGCCCATGCTCTCTCAGCAGACCTCTCGCGGTCGGCTGCGCAGCGCGCTCGCCAACGTGGCGGTCGTCGCGCTCGCCGTCGCCGGCAGCACCGCGCAGGCGCGTGTCACGCGCATCGTCATCGACTCGACGACGCCGCTGACCGGCGGTGCCATCGCCTACGAAACGCTGCGCGGACGCGCGTTCGGCGAGCTCGATCCCAATGACCCGAGAAACGCGGTCATCACCGACATCCAGCTCGGCGCCGACGCCGACGGCAAGGTTCGCTACGAGGCGAGCTTCGCGCTCACCAAGCCGGTCAACCTCAGCCAGGCGAGCGGCTTCATGTGGCACGACGTGCCCAACCGCGGCGGCAGCATCGTCATCAACCAGACCGAGCGCGACATGGGCGACATCGGCCTGGCGAGCGCGTGGCAGGGCGACAACGCAGGCGCGACCGCGGTGCCGGCCAACCACGCGACGGGAACGAATCACTGGGTCGTCGTGCCGATGGCTCGCCAGGGCGGGCAGCTCGTCACCGGCAACGTGCTCGCGCGGATCGTCAATCGCAGCGGCGCCGATTCGGAGCCGCTCAACGTCATGGGCAACCCGGTGCCGTACCTGCCGGCGACGCTCGACACGACTCAGGCGACACTGACGATCCACACGAAGGAAACGGTCAACGGCCAGATCACCGAGGGTGGCGTCGTCGCTGCAAGCGACTGGGCGTTCGCGCATTGCAGCGCGACCAATCCGTTCCCCGGCACGCCCGACGATATCGATACCGCGAACTTGCCCGGCAACCTGCCGGTGCACGTCTGCCTGAAGAACGGATTCGATCCGAACGTGCTCTACCAAGTCGTCTATCCGGCCAAGGGCGCGTACGTGCTCGGCGTCGGCATGGCGGCCTTCCGCGATGTCGGCTCGTTCTTCAAGTACGCCGCCGCCGACGACTTCGGCACTGCCAATCCGGTTGCGGGACGCGTGAGCTGGTCGTCGATCCGCGGCGTCTCGCAGTCCGGCAACTTCACGCGGCAGTGGATCTATTCGGGGATGAACCAGGACGAGGCCGGGCGCATGGTCCACCAGGGCGCGTGGCCGCAGATCGCCGGGCGGCGTGTGGCGGTCAACGTCCGCTGGGGGCAGCCCGACGGCGTTCTCGAGCTGTATCAGCTCGGCAGCGAAGGCGCGCAGTGGTGGGTCGACTATCCCGACGCGGTACGCAACCTCCCCGCCAACGGCATCTTCCACCGCTGCAATCTGACCGGAACGTGTCCGAAGGTCGTCGAGCACTTCGGCGGCTCCGAGGTGTTCGCGCTGAAGATGACGATGGAGTGGGTCGGCACGAGCGCCGACTTCGACATCCCGCTCACTCGCAACGTCCGCCGCTACTACGTCGGCAGCACGACGCATGGCGGCGGTGCCGGCGGCTTCACGCAGAACACATCGCCGACCCCGGTGAACTGCCCTGGCAACAACTGGGGCACGGGCGTGTTCCGCGCCAACCCGATGCCGTCGACGCAGATGATCAACGTCATTCGCGTCGCGCTTCGCGCCTGGATCATGACCGGTGCGCTGCCCCCGCCGAGCCGCTACCCGACGCTGGTCGGCGGCACGCTCGTCGATCCGACGCCCCAGGCGATGGGGTTCCCGGCCGGCGTTCCGGGGGTGCCCGATTCGATCTTCGCCCCCGAGAACTTCGTCTTCCCGGTGTTCGACTACGACTGGGGTCCGCAATTCAACAAGGCCGACGGCACCGGCGTCCCGACCAATCTGCCGCCGCCGATCAACCACGTGATCGCGATGAAGGTGCCGCGCGTCGACGCCGACGGCAACGAGCTCGGCGGCGTGCCGACCGTGCTGCGCGACGCGCCGCTCGGCACGTACCTCGGCTGGAACATCACCGCGGCCGGCTTTCACAAGGGTCAGGTGTGCAACTACATCGGCGGCTACATCCCGTTTGCACTGACGCTCGCGGAACGGCTGCAGACCGGCGATCCGCGTCCTTCGCTGACCGAGCGCTACGTCAGCCACGACGGCTACGTCGCCGCCGTCACGCAAGCCGCCAACAACGCATTCGCCCAGGGTTACCTGCTCGCCGCCGACCGCGACTCGCTCATCCAGCAGGCGCAGGCGAGCGACGTCCTGAAGTGATGCCCTCGCAGCCCAGAAGAAAGGACCAGGCAATGAAGAACGTGCTCCTCGCTCCCGCCGTCGCAGCATTGGCGGTGCTCGCCGCACCGGCGCACGCCGACTTCAGCGGCCCATTCGCGCCCGCGAACTGGACCACGACGACCACAGGGACGCTCGTCGGCTCCGGCGCCAGCCCGGGATCCGCGACCTTCACGACCAGCCAGCTCACGCTGGTCGGCGGCAACGTCGCGCAGCCGGCGAGCGACGTCGGCTGCACGGGAAGCACCTACGGCTTCATCGGCCCGTGCGAAGTCCGCACGACGATCGCGGTGCCGGGCTCGTTCTCGTTCCACTGGGCCTACAGCACAGCGGATGACGCCGGACCAGCCGGCGACATCTTCGGTCTCCTCGTCGATGGCACGCGCATCCAGCTGTCGGACCCCGGCGGCGCGGTGTCGCAGAGCGGCGACCGCACGTTCAGCGCGTCATCGTCCTTCGGCTGGTTCGTCAACTGCACGGACTGCACGGGCGGCGCGGCGACGGCAGTCGTCTCGCGCTTCGCGGCGGTGCAGGCCGTTCCGGAGCCTGAGACCGCGGCGCTGATGCTCGCCGGGCTGGCGGCGCTCGGAATTGCGCAGCGGCGCAAGCGGGCGGGGTGAGCGTGCCGCGCACCGGCGACCACTTTACGCGTTGTCCGTTCGGATGAGAGCTATCTCTTGAGGTGGCTGTTGAAGAACGCGCCGATCTCCGTGAAGGCTTCCCTCACCTCCGGAATGCGATCGTCACGCCCGTACTGAGCATGCGACTGGCCCTCGTATACCTGCAGGAACGAGTCGATCCCGAGGTTGCGAAGCTTGCGATGGACGCGCACCGTGTTGCTCAGCAGCAGGTCGCGCGTGCCTGATGTGAGGATCGTCGGAGGGAAGCCGCTCATGTCGCCGTAGACCGGAGAGATCAACGGGTCCTTGAGGTCATGTCCCTTGGCGTAGAACGCCGCGGCGGCGTCGCAGAAACCTTCGGTCGACACCAGAACGTTGTCGAGCATGGCATTGGTATAAAACGTGTCACCCGTCTTCGTGCTGTCGGACATCGGCGTTCCGGAGGCGATCGCGCCGGGAAGCGGCAAGCCCAGCTGCTTGGCACGCAGGCCCATCTCTAGAACGAGCGCGCCGCCCGCCGAGGTGCCGATGAGTCCCACACGCTTGGGATCCGTCTTCGCGATCACCTCCTTGTAGACCGCCATCGAATCGTCGAGTGCGGCCGGGAAGTACGCCTCCGGCGGCATGCGGTAGTCGACGGCGATGACGCGGTAACCGCCGATGGCCGCGATGAGCAACGCCTCGGGCAAGGCGGCCTCGGCGGGATTCAGGACATAGCAGCCTCCGTGGATCTGGACCAACACGCGATCACGGTTTTCAGGAGGCACG
>JASLGD010000077.1 GCA_030150305.1 Caldimonas sp.
CGCCCGCCGTGCGCCGCCGCGTGCTCGACGACTGCGTGCAGCAGGTGCGTCTTGCCGCTGCCCGGCGGACCCCAGAGATAGACCGGTGGCGCGCCCGGCCGCAGCGCGAGCAGGTGCGCGAGCGCGGCGGCGTTCGCGCCGGGAACGAAGTTCTCGAACGTCCGGGCGGGCTCCGGCCCCATCGCGAGCGGGATCTGCTTCATTCGGCAGGCAGCTCGTCGGTGTAGAGCGCGCTTCGCGTGTACCCGGCGCGCAGACGCGCGGCGGCGACGGCGATCAGCGCGCTCGCCGGCAACGCGATCAGGACGCCGACGAAGCCGAACAGGTGGCCGAACGCGAACAACGCGAAGATCACGGTCAGCGGGCTCATGCCGATCCGCTCGCCGACCATCTTCGGCGTCAGGAACAGGCCCTCGACGATCTGGCCGATGCCGTAGACGACGAACACCGCGAGCGGCCCGTACCAGCCGGTGAACTGCAGCGCGCCGGCGAGCAGCGCGAGGACGAGCCCGATGCCGAAGCCGACGTACGGAACGAAGATCGCGAGGCCGGTGAAGACGCCGACCGGCACCGCGAGGTCGAAGCCGAACAGCGCGAGGCCGACGCTGTAGAACGCCGCCATCAGCAGCATCACGATCAGCTGGCCGCGCAGGTACTGGCCGAGCACGGTGTCGCAATCGCTGGTGAACGCGGTGACGCGCGCGCGCAGGCGCGGCGGGATCAGCGCGACCGCGCGCAGCACGTAGACGGGCCAGTCGATGAGCAGAAAGAAGAGGACGACCGGGACGAGGACGAGGTAGCCGACGACGCCGACGAGGATGCTGCCGCCGATCCGCGCCGAGGCGAGCGCCGCGGCGAGCCCTTCGCTCCAGTTGGCGTCGAGGTAGCGCAGCAGGAGCGCGCGCAGGTTCGCCGGGTCGAGCGAGACGTCGACGCCCATCCTGCGCAGCCACGGCGAGACGCTGCGGTTGATGCGCTCGACAAGGAGCGGTGCCTGCTCGTTGATCAGCGGCAGCTCGCGCGAGAGGATCGGCACGATCAGGAGCACGAGCCCGGCGAGCGCGAGGATCGCGCCGACCTCGACGATGACGACCGCGAGCACGCGCGGCGTGCCGCGCGCGGCGAGCATCTCGACGAGCGGATGCAGCGCGTACGCGAGCACCGCGCCGATCGCGAACGGCGTCAGCACCGGGCCGAGCAGCCAGACGAAGACGATCGCGACGGCGGCGAGCGCTGCCCAGTTGAGGGTGCGCCGTTGCGCCGCGGTCAGGGCCATCGCGGCGTGCGGAGCGGTGCTGGCGCGGCGTCGGTCAATGCAGGCGCTTGCGGTCGCCGTGACCACCGAGCTCGAGGAGGCGCCCCTCGATCGCGGAGCGGTCGCCCGCGTGCGGGACGTGCTCGAGGTAGGTCGAGAGATCGGCGACCGCCGCCTCGTCGGCGCCGAGGCGCGCCGCGGCGAGCCCGCGGTCGCGCCGTTCCTCCCACGCCGTCGGCAGCAGGACGACGAGGCGCTGCAGCACTGCGTGCAGGCGCGGCCAGTCGTCGGCGCTGCGGTGGATCTCCTTCAGATTGCGCAGCATGCGGGCGACGATCTCGCGCGGCGACGCCGCCTGCAGGAAGAGCGCGAGCGGCAGCGACGACGGCGAGCCGGCGAGACCCTGGCGGCGCCGGTACGGAACGAGGAGCGCGTCGAGCGCCTCGCGCGACATCGATTGCCCGGTGAACGGATCGATCACGACCTCGCCCTGCGGCATCCGCAGCTTGACGAGGAAATGGCCGGGGAACGAGACGCCGTTCGGATGAAGGCCGATCTGCGACGCGATCTCGATGTAGAGGACGGCGAGCGTGATCGGGATGCCGCGCCGCGTCTGCAGCACGCAGTGCAGGTAGCTGTTCCTCGCGTCGTAGTAGTCGTTGACGTTGCCGGCGAAGCCGAGCTCCTGGAAAAAGAAGCGGTTGAGCAGGCGCAGCCGCTGCATCGGCGCGGCGTCGGCGGCGATGCGCGCCTTCAGTCGCGCGGCGAGCGCGTCGATCTCGCCGAGCACGCCTTGCGTGTCGAGGGCCGGGTACTCGTCGTGCGCGATCGACAGCGCCGTTTCGGTGAGCGCGAAGCTCGCGTCGTCGGCGACGAGCGAGGCGAAGTACTCGAGCGCGGTCGGGGCGTGCAGGAGCAAGGAGCCGGTCACGGAAGGAAGTTTAGGGCCTCCGTCGGCAAGGCCGGTGCCGCCTCCAGGGTGTGGCTAGGCGCGGCGCGAGAAGTCGCGCGGCCTGAGGCCCGCGAGCAGCAGGACGCCGAAGTAGACGAGCGCGGCAGCGACGAGGCACGCGCTCAGCCAGGCGATCCTGAGCGCGTCGTGGCCGGCCAGGCCGAGCCAGTCGATCCGGATCGCCGCGACGGTGAGCAGCCCGCTCATCGCCAGCGTCGCGAAGACCACCTTCAGCGCGAACGCGCCCCAGCCGGGCGCGGGCTGGTACCAGCCGCCGCGCTTCAGGCCGACGAAGAGCCACGCCGCGTTGATCGTCGCGCCGAGGCTCACCGACAGCGCCAGCCCCGCGTGGCCGAACATCGGCACGAAGATCGCGTTCATGGCCTGGGTGAGCGCGAGGACGATGACCGCGATCGTCACCGGCGTGCGCAGGTCCTGGCGCGCGTAGAAGCCGGGCGCGAGGATCTTGACGCCGATCAGGCCGATCAGGCCGACGCCGTAGCCACGCAGCGCGATCGCGGTCTTGGCGGCGGCGAGGGCGTCGAAGCGGCCGCGCTCGAACAGCGTCGCGACCATCGCCTCCGGGAAGACGAGCAGCGCGGCCGCGCACGGCAGCGAGAGGACGAGCGCGAGCCGGAGACCCCAGTCGAGCATCCCGGAGTAGCCGGCGGCATCGCCGCGGCCCTGCGCGGCAGCGAGCTGCGGGATCAGCACGGCGCCGAGCGCGACGCCGAGCAACGCCGTCGGGAACTCCATCAGCCGGTCGGCGTAGAAGAGCCACGAGACCGCGCCGACGCCCTGGTGCGACGCGATCTGGGTGTTGATCAGGATCGAAAGCTGCGCCACCGACACGCCGAGCAGCGCCGGCGCCATCTGGCGCAGGATCGTGTGCACTCCGGGATGGCGCCACGCAGCCCGGATGCCTCGCCAGCCGACCGCGACCCGCGGCAGCAGCCCGAGCCGCCTGAGCGACGGCACCTGCAGCGCGAGCTGCAGCACGCCGCCGAGGATGACGCCGACCGCCAGCGCGTAGCTGCGCTCGATCCCGGCGCGGCCGAACACCGGCACGAGCGACCACACCGCGCCGATCATCGCGACGTTGAGCAGCACCGGAGTCGCTGCCGGAATGGCGAAGCGCCTCCACGTGTTGAGCACGCCGGCCGAGAGCGAGACGAGCGAGATGAAGCCGATGTACGGGAACATCATGCGCGTCAGCACGACGCCCTCGTCGAAGCGCTCGAGCCCCGACGCCATCAGCCAGACGACGACAGGAGCGGCGACGATGCCGACGACGCAGGTGACGACGAGCGCGGCGAACAGGACCGACGCGACGGCGTCGATCAGCTGGCGCGTCGCGTCGTCGCCGTCGGCTGCGCGCGTGCGCGCGAGCATCGGGACGAACGCCTGCGAGAACGCGCCCTCGCCGAACAGCCGGCGCAGCAGGTTCGGGATCCGGAACGCGACGTTGAACGCGTCGAACGACGCGCCGGCGCCGAACACCGACGAGATGACGACGTCGCGCATCAGCCCGGTGACGCGCGACGCGAGCGTGAAGAGCGAGATCGTCGACGCCGCGCGGAGAAGGTTCATGGGCTGGGCGGTCCGGGGTGATCTCGTCGCGACGGCGCAGATGCTATACTCGCTGTCTTTTCTGCCCGGCACCTCGAGCCCGGCACGCTCAACGCAACACCCCGTTCATGGCCACCGCAACCAAAGCCAAGAAGAAGACCGTTCGCATCGCCTCGGGCCTCAAGCGCGCCCGCCAGGACGTCAAGCTTCGCGCCGCCAACATGGCGCTTCGCTCGCGCTTTCGCACCGTCATCAAGAACGTGCAGAAGGCGGTCGACGCCGGCGAGAAGGACAAGGCCGCCGAGCTCTTCAAGGCAGCGCAGCCGGTGATCGACTCGGTCGCCGACAAGAAGCTCTTCCACAAGAACAAGGCGGCGCGCCACAAGAGCCGACTCGCCGCCAAGGTGAAGGCGCTCGCCACCGCCTGAGCAGTCCGACTCACGGCGCACGAAGGGCCCGCGCGGGCCCTTTTTCACGTCCCGTCGAGCGCCGGATCCTCGACCACGACGAGCTCGTTGTCGCGCGCGAAGTTCATGACGAAGTCCCACGCCATCGGCTCGATCTCGCGCAGCCGCTCGTCGACGAGGACGCCCTTGGCGACACCCCGGTAGCGCGGCACGCAGAACGGCGAGTAGCCGATGAACGCGCCGACGCCGCGCGGCGCCGCGCCCTCGGGCTGGAACGATGCGAGCGCTCCGGCCAGCCGCTCGGCCCAGTCGCTCGGGCGAAACGTCTTGCCGTCGCGCGTCCGGCCTTCGATGAACAGTCTTTTCGGCTCGGCCACGCGCGCGACGGAAGATCGGGAGAAGATCGATTCTCCGCCGCTTGGCTCGCTTCGTGTTGCGATGCAGCATCAAGGGCCCGTGCGGAATGACGCGCCTTTAGAATCCGCCCTCCCTCGCCCTACGGAGCCATGCTCATGAACGCGCCCGACAGGCTCGCACCAGCAGCGGTCGACCCCGGCAGCGCCGAGCCGCACGTGATGCCGACCTATGGGCGCCTGCCGTTCGCGCTCTCGCACGGCCGCGGCTGCTGGGTGTGGGACACGAGCGGCAAGAAGTACCTCGACGCGCTCGCCGGCATCGCGGTCAACACGCTCGGCCACGGTCACCCGAAGCTCGTTCCCGCGCTGCAGGACCAGGTCGCCAAGCTGATCCACAGCTCGAACTACTACCTCGTCCCGCTGCAGGAGCAGCTCGCCGCGAAGCTGTGCGAGCTCTCGGGGCTGCGCAACGTCTTCTTCTGCAACTCGGGGCTCGAGGCGAACGAGGCGGCGCTCAAGGTCGCGCGCAAGTTCGGCCACGACCGCGGCATCGGGCGGCCGGAGATCGTCGTCTACGAGGGCGCGTTCCATGGCCGCTCGCTGGCGACGCTGTCGGCGACCGGCAATCCCAAGATCCAGGCCGGCTTCGGCCCGCTCGTCGAAGGATTCGTCCGCGTCCCGCTCAACGACGTCGGCGCGATCGACAGCCTCGGCCGCTCGAACCCGAACATCGTCGCCGTCTTCCTCGAGGTGATCCAGGGCGAAGGCGGCATCCGGCCGACGACGGTCGAGTACCTGAAGCAGGTCCGCCGCATCTGCGACGAGCGCGGCTGGCTGCTGATGCTCGACGAGGTGCAGTGCGGCATGGGCCGCACCGGCAAGTGGTTCGCGCACCAGTGGGCCGGCATCCGACCCGACGTCATGCCGATCGCCAAGGGGCTCGGCTCGGGCGTGCCGATCGGCGCGCTCGTCTGCGGCGAGCGCGCTGCCGGCGTCTTCGGCGTCGGCAACCACGGCACCACGTTCGGCGGCAACCCGCTCGCGATGCGCGCCGGCGTCGAGACGCTCAGGATCGTCGAGGAAGAAGGGCTGCTCGCGAACGCCGCCGAGATCGGCGCGCTGCTCAAGGCCGGACTCGAGCGCGAGCTCGCCGGCGTCGCGGGAGTCGTCGAGGTGCGCGGCCAGGGACTGATGCTCGGCATCGAGCTCGACCGGCCGTGCGCGCCGCTGCTCGGCCGCGCGGCCGACGCGGGGCTCCTCGTCAGCGTCACCGCCGAGCGCGTCGTCCGCCTGCTGCCGGCGCTGATCCTGCATCGCGACGAGGCCGAGCAGATCGTCGCGATCCTCTGCCCTCTCATCTAG
Organism: Caldimonas sp.; assembly: GCA_030150305.1. Classification (GTDB taxonomy): domain Bacteria; phylum Pseudomonadota; class Gammaproteobacteria; order Burkholderiales; family Burkholderiaceae_C; genus Schlegelella_A. The sequence goes on from JASLGD010000077.1 coordinate 5,902, forward strand.
GAGTTCCTGCGCGAGACAGCATGAACGCCCCCGCACGGCCGCCCCGAACGGGGCGCTGCGTCCCGCCCGGCGGGACCGGCCGCAGGCCGAGGGTGCACACATCCCTCTCGCGCAGACCGGCATGAAGCCCGGAATGAGACTCATCAAGCACTATCTGCAGTTCAGGGACTTCCGCGCCGAGGAGTACGCGTACCTGTTCGAGCGCGCGCGCGAAATCAAGAAGCGCTTCAAGAACTACGAGAAGTACACGCCGCTCGTCGACCGCACGCTGGCGATGATCTTCGAGAAGGCGTAGACGCGCACCCGCGTCAGCTTCGAGGCGGGCATGTACCAGATGGGCGGCTCGGTGGTGAACCTGACGACGACCGACAGCCAGCTCGGCCGCGCCGAGCCGGTCGAGGACACCGCGCGCGTCATCAGCCGGATGGTCGACATCGTGATGATCCGCACCTTCGGCCAGGACAAGCTCGAGGCGTTCGCCGCGCACTCGCGCGTGCCGGTCATCAACGGGCTGACGAACGAGTACCACCCGTGCCAGATCCTCGCCGACGTCTTCACCTGCATCGAGCGCTTCGGCGCGATCGAGGGGCGCACGGTTGCGTGGGTCGGCGATGGCAACAACATGGCGGCGACCTGGCTGCAGGCCGCCGACATCCTCGGCTTCACGCTGCACGTGAGCACGCCGGGCGGCTACGAGGTCGACGCCGCGGCGGCCGGCGTCCGGCGCGCCGACTGCTTCCGGGTCTTTCGCGATCCGCTCGATGCCTGCCGCAACGCCGACGTCGTCACGACCGACGTCTGGACGAGCATGGGCTACGAGGCCGAGAGCGCCGAGCGCACCAAGGCGTTCGCCGACTGGTGCGTCGATCGCGAGATGATGACCGTCGCCAACCCCGACGCCGTCTTCATGCACTGCCTGCCGGCGCACCGCGGCGAGGAAGTCGAGGCCGAGGTCATCGACGGGCCGCAATCGGTCGTCTGGGACGAGGCCGAGAACCGCCTGCACGTGCAGAAGGCGTTGATGGAGTACCTGGTCCTCGGCCGCATCGGCTGACCGAGGGTGACGATCGGCTGACGCGGTGAAGCTCGCGCTCGTCGCCGACCTGCACGCCAACCGCGAGGCTGTCGCCGCCGTCCTCGCTCACGCTGCCACGCAAGGCGCCGAGCGGCACGTCTTCCTCGGCGACTACGTCGGCTACGGCGCCGACCCGGCGTGGGTCGTCGACCGCATCCGCGAGCACGTCGCCGCCGGCGCGATCGCGGTGCTCGGCAACCACGACGCCGCCGTCGTGCAGGGTCCGCAACCGAGCATGGTCGCCGACGCGCGTGCGGTCGTCGAATGGACGCGCAGCCGGCTCGACCGCGACCAGCTCGCGTTCCTCGCCAAGCTGCCGCTGACGCAGACCGACGACGATGCGCTCTTCGTCCACGCCAACGCGTGGGCGCCGGGCGAGTGGGGCTACCTCTTCGGCCGCGGCGAGGCGATGCGCAGCCTGCTCGCGACCGATCGCCGCTTCACGTTCTGCGGCCACATCCACGTGCCGATGCTCTACCACCTGAGCAGCACCGGGAAGGCGGGCGACTTCGCCCCGGTGCCCGGGGTCGCGATCCCGCTCTCCGCGCACCGGCGCTGGCTCGCGATTCCGGGCTCGGCGGGACAGCCGCGCGACGGCGACCCGGCCGCGTGCTACGCCATGTTCGACACCGCCGCGCACGCGCTGACGTTTCATCGCGTGCCCTACGACCACGAGAGCGCGGCCGCCAAGGTGCGCGCCGCCAACCTGCCCGCGTCGCTCGCGCAGCGGCTCGGCGGTGGACGCTGAAGCGGGCGCCGTCGCGCCGGCCTCGCTCGAGGCCGGCGACGTCGTCGACGGCTTTCGCCTCGACGGCGTCGCGCACCGCGGCGGCATGGCGACGCTCTGGCACGTCAGCCGCGTCGATCCGGTCGCCGGCGATCCGCCGCTCCTGATGAAGGTGCCGCGCGTGCGCGGCGGCGAGGATCCGGCCGCGATCGTCGGCTTCGAGGTCGAGCAGATGATCATGCCCGCGCTCGCCGGGCCGCACGTGCCGCGCTTCATCGCCAAGGGCGACTTCACGCGCGTCCCGTACATCGTGATGGAGCGGATCGACGGCCCCTCGCTGCGCGAGCGGTTCGACGCCGCGCCGCTCGCGATCGACGAGGTCGCGCGCATCGGCGCCAAGGTCGCGACGGCGCTGCACGACCTGCATCGCCAGCGCGTCGTCCACCTCGACGTCAAGCCGAGCAACATCGTCTTTCGCCGCGGTGGCGACGGCAGCGAAGACGACGCGGTGCTGATCGACTTCGGCCTTTCGCACCACGACCTGCTGCCCGATCTCCTCGAGGAGGAGTTCGAGCTGCCGATGGGGACCTCGCCGTACATGTCGCCCGAGCAGGTGCGCTTCGTCCGCAACGATCCGCGCAGCGACCTCTTCTCGACCGGCGTCATGCTCTATCACCTGACGACCGGCGCGCGCCCGTTCGGCATGCCGTCGAGCGTGACGGGCCTGAGGCGAAGGCTCTATCGCGACCCGATCGCGCCGCGAACGCTGCGGCCCGACTGCCCGCCGTGGCTGCAGGAGATCATCCTGCGCTGCCTCGAGGTGCGACCCGAGCGGCGCTACCAGGCGGCGAGCCAGCTCGCGTTCGACCTCCTCCATCCCGACCAGGTCGCGCTCACCGCGCGCGCGACGCGCAGCGGCTCGGGCAGCACGGTGCGGACGATGAAGCGCTGGCTCGCATCGCTCGCCGAGCGCGAAGCGCTGCCGGGCGGCGTCGGCGGCGCCTCGGCGCGCAGCCCGATCGTCCTTGCCGCCGTCGACGTCGCCGGTGCCGAGCCGGCGCTGCTCGAGTCGGTGCGCGAGGCTGCGCTTCGCCTGCTGAAGAGCGAGCCCGGCGCGCGGCTCGCGTGCCTGACGGTGATGCGCGTCAATCGGATCGGCATGGACGACCTCGTCGAGGCCGACGGCACCAGCCGCCACGTCAAGCTGCTCGTCGAGCTGCGCCACTGGGCGCGGCCGCTGCTGCACGCGGCCGCGGGCGCTGCACACGGAGACGACGCCGCAGCGCCGATCACCTACCACGTCCTCGAGGCGCCCGATCCCGCGACGGCGGTGGTCGAGTACGCGCGCCGCAACCAGGTCGACCACATCGTGCTCGGCGCGCGCAGCAGCGGGCGGCTGCGCCGCCATCTCGGCAGCGTCTCGGCGCGCGTCGCCGCCGAGGCCGACTGCACGGTCACGGTCGTGCGCGCGAGCGACGGCGAGCGCTGAGCGGCGCGCCAGAAGCGCTCCTCGACAAGGGTGCTGCGCGCTACGAACGCTCCTCGACGAGCGTGCCGCGCGCGACGCGTGCGCCGACGACGCTCGTCATCGCGACGCCGGCGCACGCGACCGCCATGCCGAGCCACATCGTCGGTGTCGGCGCGACGCGGAAGAACGCCCACTCGACGAGCGCCGCGACCGGCGGCGTCAGGTAGAGCAGGCTCGTCACGCCGGTCGCCTGGCCGTGGCGCATCAGCAGGTGCAGGATCGAATACGCGCCGATCGAGCCGAGGACGACGTGGTACGCGAGCGCTGCAACGAGCGCGCCGCTCCAGTGGACCTCGAAGTGCTCGACCGCGACCGCGAGCGGCAGCATCACCGCCGCGGTCGCCGCGAAGTGGATGCAGACCGCCGCGCGCAGGTCGCTGTCGGCGCAGAACTCGCGCTGGTAGAGCGTGCCGGCGGTGACGCAGAGGAGCGAGAAGACGATCGCGCCGAGGCTCGCCGCGCTCGCGTTGCCGGCAAGCGCGCGTTCGCCGACGACGAGCGCGACGCCGGCGAGGCCGACGGCGACGCCGACGCGCTGCAGCGGCGCGAGCCGCTCGTGCAGCCAGCGCGAGACGATGAGCGCGGTGAGCAGCGGCTGCAGCGCGAGGACGAGCGCGGTCACTCCCGCCGACAGGCCCCAGCGCTGCGCGTAGTGGCTGCCGCCGAGGTAGCCGGCATGGCTCAGGAGTCCCGCGACCGCGACGTGCCCCCACTGCCGCGCCGACCGCGGCCAGCGCGCGCCGTGGCCGAACGCGAGCAGCGCGACGACGAGCGCGGTCGCGTAGCGAACGCCGATGTAGCTGAACGGCGCGGCGTGCTGCAGCGCGATGCGCGAGGCGACGAAGCCGGCGCCCCAGACGACGACGAAGTACGTCGACAGCGCGACGACCGTGCCGCGCGCGAACGGCCGCGCGGACGCGGCGTGGTCTGTGGCGGGTGTCAAGAGCGCAGCGAGCGCCGCTCGGCGTCGCGATCGGCCATGCAGCCACGCTAGCAGCGGCGCGGAGGCGCGGTCAAGGTGCTACCGTCGCGGGCGATGAACGACGTCGCCGCTTCGCGTCAGGCAGCGCTGCCGACGAGCCGCGCCGACTGCGCCTCGCTCGACCGCGCCGATCCGCTGCGCGCGCTGCGCGACGAGTTCGTCGTCCCCGAGGGCGTCGTCTACCTCGACGGCAACTCGCTCGGCGCGCTGCCGCGGCGCACGCCTGCTCGGCTCGCCGAGGTCGCGGCACGCGAGTGGGGCGAAGGTCTGATCCGCAGCTGGAACTCGGCCGGCTGGATCGACCT
>JASLGD010000207.1 GCA_030150305.1 Caldimonas sp.
GCCGCCGACCGAGTGGCCGGCGCGGCCGGCGCGCTGCAGGAACGCGGCGATCGAGCGCGGCGAGCCGAGCTGGCAGACGAGATCGACGTCGCCGATGTCGATGCCGAGCTCGAGCGACGCGGTCGCGACGAGCACGCGCAGCTCGCCGCGCTTGAGCCGCTGCTCGGCGTCGAGACGCGTCTCCTTGGCGAGGCTGCCGTGGTGGGCGGCGACCGCGTCCTTGCCGAGCCGCTCGGCGAGATGGCGCGCGGCGCGCTCGGCCATCCGCCGCGTGTTGACGAAGACGAGCGTCGTCCGGTGCGCGAGCGCGAGCTCGGCGATGCGGCCGACGAGCTGCTCCCACTGGTCGCCCGAGAGCACGGCCGCGAGCGGAGTCGGCGGCACTTCGAGCGCGAGGTCGCGCCGCCGCGCGTGGCCGACGTCGACGATGGCGCACTCCGCGACGCCATCGCGGACCGCACCGGCGCCGACGAGGAAGCGCGCGATCTCGTCGATCGGCTTCTGCGTCGCCGACAGGCCGATGCGCGAGAGCCTGGGCGCTTCGCCGCGCGAGCGCGCGTGCTCGGCGGCGAGCGCCTCGAGACGCTCGAGCGAGAGCGCGAGGTGGCTGCCGCGCTTGGTCGCCGCGACGGCGTGGATCTCGTCGACGATCACCGCGCGCACGGTCTGCAGCATCGCTCGGCTGCGCGGCGAGCCGAGCAGCACGTACAGCGACTCGGGCGTCGTGACGAGGACGTGCGGGGGCTTCCTCAGCGCCTTCTGCCGCTCGTGCCCGGGCGTGTCGCCGGTGCGCACCGCGGTGCGGATGTCGACGGCGGCAAGGCCGAGCGCGGCGAGCTCGGCGCGGATCCCCGCGAGCGGCGCCTCGAGGTTGATGCGGATGTCGTTCGAGAGCGCCTTCAACGGCGACACGTAGACGACGACGGTCTCGTCGGGCAGCCCCTCGGGGCGCAATCCCTGGCGGACGAGGCCGTCGAGGACGGCGAGGAACGCGGTCAACGTCTTGCCCGATCCGGTCGGTGCGGCGACGAGCGTGTGGCGGCCGGCGCGGATGTGCGGCCACGCCTGCGCCTGCGCCGGCGTCGGCTCGGCGAATGCGCCGGCGAACCAGCGGGCGACGGCGGGATGGAAGCTTTCGAGCTCGGACACGGGCAGGGCAGTCGGGAGGCAGAACCTTCGCAGATCAGTCTAGCGGCGTCGAACTCAAGAGGCGCGTCGCCGTCGATCGCTGCCGGCCCACCGCAGGCCGCGGAAGGACTATGCTCGCCGCCGCAAGGTCCGCCATGCCGCAGCTCTTCCTGCTGCTCCTGCTGATGCTGCCGCTCCCAGCGGCGGCCGACGCGAAGACCGTCACCGTGCTGACCCTCGACGGCGCGATCTCGCCGGCGTCGGCCGACTACGTGCTGCGCGGCCTGAAGCGGGCGCAGGACGGCGGCTCGCGCCTCGTCGTCCTCAAGCTCGACACGCCCGGCGGCCTCGACACGAGCATGCGCGACATCATCAAGGGCATCCTCGCGTCGCCGGTTCCGGTCGCGACGTACGTCGCGCCGAGCGGTGCCCGCGCGGCGAGCGCCGGGACGTACATCCTGTACGCCAGCCACGTCGCCGCGATGGCGCCGGGGACGAACCTCGGCGCCGCGTCGCCGGTGCAGATCGGCGTCGGCGGCGCCGTTCCGTCGACGCCGCCGGCGCCGGGCGGCTCGGCTGCCGCTGCATCGGCACCGCAGGCCGACACGATGACGCTCAAGCACCTGCACGACGCGTCGGCGTACATCCGCAGCCTCGCGCAGCTGCGCGGGCGCAACGCCGACTGGGCCGAGCGCGCGGTGCGCGAGGCGGTGAGCCTGAGCGCCGACGAGGCGCTGCGCATCCACGTCGTCGATCGCGTCGCCGGCGACGTCGGCGACCTGCTCAAGCAGATCGACGGCACGCGCGTCTCGGTCGCCGGAACGATGGCGACGATCGACGTCGCCGGCGCCGAGCTCGTCGCCTTCGATCCCGACTGGCGCACGCGGATGCTCTTCGTGATCGCGTCGCCGAGCCTCGCCCTGCTGCTGATGACGATCGGCGTCTACGGGCTGCTGTTCGAGTTCTCGAACCCGGGCTACATCCTGCCGGGAGTCGTCGGCGGCATCTGCCTCCTGCTCGGCCTGTTCGCGCTGCAGATGCTGCCGTTCAGCACGACCGGGCTCGCGCTGATGGCGCTCGGCGTCGCCTTCCTCGTCGCCGAGATCTTCGTTCCGACCTCGGGCGCGCTCGCCGTCGGCGGCGTGATCGCGTTCGTCGCCGGCGCGATGATGCTGATCGACACCGACGTCGCCGGCTTCGGCATCCCGCTCGGACTGATCGCCGCGATCGCGGTCGTCACCGCGCTCTTCGTGCTGGTCGTCGTCGCCATGGCGGTGAAGGCGCGGCGCAGGAAGGTCGTCACCGGACGCGAAGAGCTCGCCGGCGAGGCCGGCGAGGTGCTCGACGACTTCAGCGGCGAGGGCTGGGCGCGCGTCCACGGCGAGACCTGGCGCGTGCGCAGCGCGACACCGCTCGCGCGCGGGCAGCGCGTGCGCGTCGTCCACATCGACGGCCTCACGCTCGATGTCGAACCACAACCCGAAGTGAACGCGAGGGCACCATGATCTACGGGATCGCCTGGCTGGTTCTCCTGGTCCTGCTCGCGATGCTGCTGGCCGCGTCGGTCCGCATCCTGCGCGAATACGAGCGCGGCGTCGTCTTCATGCTCGGCCGCTTCTGGAAGGTCAAGGGACCCGGGCTCGTCCTGCTCGTGCCTGCCGTGCAGCAGATGGTCAAGGTCGACATGCGAACGATCGTCTTCGAGGTGCCGACGCAGGACGTCATCTCGCGCGACAACGTCTCGGTGAAGGTGAGCGCAGTCGTCTACCTGCGCGTCATCGACGCCGAGAAGGCGATCATCCAGGTCGAGCAGTACCTGATCGCGACCAGCCAGCTCGCGCAGACGACGCTGCGCTCGGTGCTCGGCAAGCACGAGCTCGACGACATGCTCGCCGGCCGCGAGAAGCTCAACCTCGACATCCAGCAGGCGCTCGACGCGCAGACGAGCTCGTGGGGAGTCAAGGTCACCAACGTCGAGATCAAGCAGGTCGACCTCACCGAATCGATGATCCGCGCGATCGCGCGCCAGGCCGAGGCCGAGCGCGAACGCCGCGCCAAGGTCATCCACGCCGAAGGCGAGCTGCAGGCGTCCGAAAAGCTCTACCAGGCGGCGAAGGTGCTCGCGCAGGAAGCGCAGGCGATCCAGCTGCGCTACCTCGAGACGCTGACGGTGATCGGCGCCGACAAGAACACGACCATCCTCTTTCCGCTGCCGATGGACCTGATCGCGCCGTTCCTGCCGAAGAAGGACGCGGAGCGCTGACGCGACTCGAAGCAGCAGCCCTCGCGGCGACGTGGGCTCCGACGGATCGGGCAGACTCGGCGCCCGCATCGATCCACGTTGGAGAAAGAAGGATGGTCAGCAAGAACACGATCTGCCTCTGGTACGACGGCACGGCCGAGCAAGCCGCGCGCTTCTACGCCGAGACGTTTCCCGACAGCTCGGTCGAGGCGGTTCATCGCGCACCGGGCGACTTTCCATCGGGCAAGCAGGGCGACGTGCTGACGGTCGAGTTCACGGTGATGGGAATCCCTTGCCTCGGCCTGAACGGAGGTCCGGCGTTCAAGCCCAGCGAAGCGTTCTCGTTCCAGGTCGCGACCGACGACCAGGCCGAGACCGATCGCCTGTGGAACGCGATCGTCGGCAACGGCGGCCAGGAGAGCGCGTGCGGCTGGTGCAAGGACAAGTGGGGCGTGTCGTGGCAGATCACGCCGCGCGCGCTCACCGCGGCGATCAACGATCGCGATCCCGCCGCCGCCAAGCGCGCGTTCGACGCGATGATGACGATGAAGAAGATCGACATCGCGACGATCGAGAAGGCGCGGCGCGGCTGAGCGCCGTGCTCGCGATCGCCGCGCGCTAGTACGTCTCGAGGTGCAGCCGGCCTTCGCGCTTCAAGGCGGCGGCGACCTCCTCCCAGTCGAGCCCGGCGCCGGCAGCGACGTCGCGCAGCGCGAGCAGCACGCCTTCTTCCATCGCCTTCAGGCCGCAGACGTAGAAGTGCGCGTTCGCGTCAGCGAGCAGCGGCGCGAGGTCGACGGCGCGCTCGTGCATCAGGTCCTGGACGTACTTCCTCGGCTGCCCCGGCGTGCGCGAGAACGCGAGGTTGATGTCGATGAAGTCCTTCGGCAGCGACTGCAGCGGACCGAAGTACGGCAGCTCCTGCTGCGTGCGCGCGCCGAAGAAGAGCATGAGCTTGCCGCCCTCGAACTTGCCGCTCTTGCGCAGCCGTCGCCGCCATTCGGTCATCGCCCGCATCGGCGCGCTGCCGGTGCCGGTGCAGATCATGACGATGTGCGACTTCGGATGGTTCGGCATCAGGAAGCTCTGGCCGAACGGGCCGATCACCTGCACCGTGTCGCCGACCTTGAGGTCGCAGAGATAGTTCGATGCGACGCCGCGCACCGCGCGCCCCTGGTGGTCCTCGGTGACGCGCTTGACCGTCAGCGAGACGTTGTTGTAGCCGGGGCGCTCGCCGTTCCTCGGGCTCGCGACCGAGTACTGGCGCGCGACGTGCGCGCGGCCGAGCGCGTCGACTCCCGGCGCGATGACGCCGATCGACTGCCCTTCGAGGACCGGGAACGGGATCGCGCCGAAGTCGAGGACGATGTGGTGCGTCTGGTTGTGAAAGCCCGCCTCGGTGCAGTTGACGTTGCCGACCACGGTCGCCGTCGTCGGCGCCTTCGGGCCGAACAGATTCGTGTACGCGTGTGCCGCCGACCACGGCGGCACCGTCGCGCCGTACGCCGCGCTGTTGAACGGCGCCTCGCCGTTCGCGGCCTCGGGCCGAACCGCGAGCACCGGCGCTGCGGCGGCAGCGGCGACGGCATCGGGCGCGACGCCTTCGGCGGCGAGCTGCTCGGGCGTCAGCTCGGGCGGCAGCTCGTCCCAGAGCAGCTGCTCGGCGATCGGGTACGCGCGCGCCTTCGGCATCGTCCGCCAGTTGTCGATTGAGCCGGTCGGGCACGGCGCGATGCACGCCATGCACAGGTTGCAGACGTCCGCGCGGACGACGTAGTTGCGGTCGTCGTGCGTGATCGCGCCGACCGGGCACGTCGCCTCGCAGGTGTTGCAGCGGATGCAGATCTCGGGGTCGATCAGGTGCTGCTTGATCAGCACCGCGTCGGCCGCGACGGCAGTGTCCATGGCGATCATTGTCATCCTGAACGAAGCGAAGGATCCCGGCGCGGCGAAGGTCGAGATCCTTCGCTGCACTCAGGAGGACAGCGGCGTTCAGCCGAAGCGGACGTACTCGAAGTCGACCGGCTGGCGGTTGATGCCGATTGCCGGCGGCGCGATCCAGCCGGCGAACTTGCCCGGCTCGACGACGCGCCCCATCAGCGACGCGACGAACGCGCGGTCGTCCGCGCTCGGCAGCCATTCGGCCTCGTGCGCCTTCCACTCGTCCTCGCTCGCGACGCGGCCGTCCGGCGACATGCGGATGCCGGCGAGCGCACCGATCTTGCGGTTGAAGGCCTTGTGCGGGACGACGAGGCGCTGCGGCAGGCCCGCCTTCTCGAGCACCTTGTTCCAGCGGCCGACGCCCGCGACCGAGTCCTTGATGAAGTCGTCGCGCAGCACTTCGTTCAGCGCATTGAGCATCGGCACGTCCTTCTCGACGAGCTGGCCGTTCTGCACCTCGAGCACCTTGTACGTCTGGCCCTTCAGGACGTGGTCGTCGCTGCGCTTGCCTTCCTCGAAGCGGCCCTTGAGGCCCGACGAGTAGAACGTCGCCGCGTTGCTCGACTGGTCGGCGCCGAACAGGTCGATCGTCACCGAGTAGTGGAAGTTGAGATAGCGCTGCAGCGTCGGCAGATCGATCGCGCCGGCGGCGCGGACCTTCGCGGGATCGTCGCTCTTCAGCTCGTTCATCACCTGCGCCGTGCGCTGCAGGACGCGCGAGACGCCGCTCTCGCCGACGAACATGTGGTGCGCTTCCTCGGTCAGCATGAACTTGGTCGTCCGCGCGAGCGGATCGAACGCGCTCTCCGAGAGCGCGGCGAGCTGGAATTTGCCGTCGCGGTCGGTGAAGTACGTGAACATGAAGAACGCCAGCCAGTCGGGCGTCTTCTCGTTGAACGCGCCGAGGATGCGCGGGTTGTTCTCGTCGCCCGACGTGCGCTCGAGGAGCGCACCCGCTTCCTCGCGGCCGTCGCGGCCGAAGTACTTCTGCAGCAGGTAGACCATCGCCCAGAGGTGGCGGCCTTCCTCCACGTTGACCTGGAAGAGATTGCGCAGGTCGTACAGCGACGGCGCGGTGAGGCCGAGGTGGCGCTGCTGCTCGACCGACGCCGGCTCGGTGTCTCCTTGCGTGACGATGATCCGGCGCAGGTTGGCGCGGTGCTCGCCGGGGACGTCCTGCCACGCCGCCTCGCCGAGGTGGTCGCCGAAGTGGATCTTGCGGTCGGCCTCGGCGGGGTTGAGGAAGATGCCCCAGCGGTAATCGCGCATCTTCACGTAGTCGAAGTGCGCCCAGCCCTGCGGGTCGACGCTCGTCGCGGTGCGCAGGTAGACGTCGAGCTTGGTCGACTCGTCGGGGCCGACGTCGTCCCACCACTGGATGAAGTTCGGCTGCCACTGCTCGAGCGCGCGCTGCAACGTGCGGTCCTCGGCGAGCTGGACGTTGTTCGGGATCTTCTGGCTGTAGTCGATGGGCATGGTGCTTGTCATCCTGAGCGATAGCGAAGGATCTCGTCGTTTGCGGCGCTGAGATCCTTCGCTTCGCTCAGGATGACAGCGCGCGAGCCCTAGACGCGGTTGAAGTCGAACCCGGCCTTCTGCCCGGTGCCGTAGACCTTCAGCGCGCCTTTCTCGCCGACTGCGTTCGGCCGCTGGAAGATCCAGTTCTGCCACGCCGTCAGCCGGCCGAAGACGCGCGACGCGAGGTTCTCGCCGGGGCCGAAGCGCAGGTTCGCCTCGAGCCCGGTGAGCGCGTCGGGCGACATCGCGGCGCGCTCCTCGATCGCGATGCGGACCTCGTCGTCCCAGTCGATGTCGTCGGGGGCCGCAGTGACGAGCCCGAGCGCGAGCGCGGCGTCGGCGTCGAGCGGCTTGCCGATCGCCGCGCGCGCGGCGGCGAGGGGCTGCTCCTCGCCATGAAAGCGGCGCTCGAGCCGCGACTGGTCGTTGACGAGCGGCAGCACGCCGAAGTTGAGCTCGTCGAGCTGCAGCGTCGGCGCGCGCTCGGGCTCGTCGGGGAGGGCGAGCATGTACGTGCGGTCGGCGGCGAACGCGAGCTCGGCGAGCACGCCGGCGAAGCAAGAGCCCGGCTCGATCAGCGCGAACAGCGACCGCGACGACACGTCGAGGCGCGCCAACGTGCGGCGCAGCATTCCGATCGTCTCGCGTACGAACCAGTGCTCGCGATGCGCGAGCAGCGCGCGATCGACGGCGAGCACCGCCACGGCGTCGCCAGCGGCCTTCAGGATCCAGGTGCCGAGCTCGAGCTCGTTGGTGCGCAGATGCAGGATCGCGTCGTCGAGCTCGCGCGCCATCGCGAGCGGCCACCACGACGCGCCCGTGGCTTCGATCGCGGCGACGTCGCCGGGCTGCGCCTCGGTCGGCGCGTGCACGGTGATCGTCGCGGTGCGCTTGCCGCGGTCGATCGCGACGTCGACGTGGGCGTAGCGAACGGCATCGGCGCTCTCCTCGCGCGCGATCTTCGGCAGCGCGACGCCGGCGGCGCCGCGCGGCCGCGGGCTCGACGCCGCGAGCTTCGCGGCCCGCTCGTGCACGACGGCCGCGAACTGCGCCGGCTTGGCGATCGCGTCGACGAGCCGCCAGTCGACCGCGCGCTGGCCGCGAACGCCTTCGACGCTGGTGCAGAAGATGTCGGCGAGGTCGTGGCGCATCTTGCGCTTGTCGGTGACGCGCGTCAGGCCGCCGGTGCCCGGCAGCACGCCGAGCAGCGGCACCTCGGGCAGCGAGACCGACGACGAGCGATCGTCGACGAGGACGATCTCGTCGCAGGCGAGCGCGAGCTCGTAGCCGCCGCCGGCGCACGCGCCGTTGACCGCGGCGACGAACGTGATCCCCGAGTGCTTCGACGTGTCCTCGATGCCGTTCCTCGTCTCGTTGGTGAACTTGCAGAAGTTCACCTTCCACGCGTGGCTCGAGGTGCCGAGCATGAAGATGTTCGCGCCGGAGCAGAAGACGCGGTCCTTGCCGCTCGTCACGATCACCGCGCGCACCGCGGGGTGCTCGAAGCGGATGCGGTTGAGCGCATCGGCGAGCTCGACGTCGACGCCGAGGTCGTAGCTGTTGAGCTTGAGCTTGTAGCCGGGGCGGATGCCGCCGTCCTCGGCGACGTCGAGCGTCAGCTTCGCGATGTCGCCTTCGACGGCGAGCTTCCAGTGCCGGTACTGCGACGGGTCGGTGCGGTAGTCGACGCGAGGGGGAGCGGTGGAATCCATCGGCGGTCTCCGGAGCAGCGATCGGCGAAGCGCGCGTCGCCGCTTTCTGCATCATAGTGCATGCTATCGAACGTGGTCAAGCGGGAGCTGCAGTTTTCTTCACATCGGCCTTCCGGTCGCCGGCGCGCTTGCGCGCGCCCTCGTGGCCGCGAAGGCCATCGACGAGCAGGCCGCCGACGAGATCGAGCAGCCCGGCGAAGCTCTCGTCCTCGCTCTGGCCCGCGGTGTCGAAGCGCGCGTCGGCCTTCGCGTAGAAGGGCGAGCGGCCGGCGAGGATCCGGCGCAGGTCGGCCATCGCCTCGCGGCTCTGCGCCATCGGCCGGGTGTCGCCCTGTGCCGCGACGCGCGCCATGTGCTCCTCGGGCGACGCCTGCAGCCACACCGTCGTGCAGTGGCCGAGCAGCGCGTTGAAGGTCGCCGGCTCGGCGACGATGCCGCCGGGCGTCGCGATCACCGCCGCCGGATGCGTGCGGATCGTCTCGTCGAGGGCACGCCGTTCGTAGCGGTGGTACGCGTTGCTGCCGTAGAGGTCGTGGATCTCGCGGATGCTCGCGCCGGCGATCCGCTCGACCTCGCGGCTCAGCTCGACGAAGGGCATGTCGAGCGCCTCGGCGAGGCGAGCGCCGAGGGTCGACTTGCCGGCGCCGCGCAGCCCGATCAGCGCGATCCGCCGGCCGCGGTCGGCGTCGCCGCCGGCAACGCCGAAGAGCGACGCGATCGCGATGCGGGCGCGCCGCAGCTCGGCCTCGCTGCGGCCGCGCAGCAGCTCGCGCAACATCAGCCACTCGGGCGAGCTCGTGCTGAGGTCGCCGACGAGCTCGGCGAGCGAGCAGTCGAGCGCGGTCGCGACCTGCTGCAGGACGAGGATCGACGCGTTGCCGATGCCGTACTCGAGGTTCGCCAGGTGGCGCTCGGAGACTCCCGACGCGATCGCGATCGACTTGCGCGTCAGCCCGCGGCGCGCACGCAGGAGGCGGACGCGCTCGCCGAGCGCGAGGAGGAACGCATCCTTCCCTGCGGTCTTGCCTGCGCTCTTCCCAGCGGTCTTGCCTGTGCTTGCCATACATGCAGTATAGTGCTTGACGCGCGCGCCGGCACGGCCTATCGTGCGCCCTCCCCGGCTCCTTCAATCCAGCGATGCTGTCGCCGCCAGAACCGCTCAACTTCGCGCGCCACCTGTTCGACGTCAACCGCGGCCGCGCCGCGCGCATCGCCTACGTCGACGATCGCGGCGCCCTCGCGTATCGCGAGCTCGACGAGCGCGCGCGCCGCTTCGCCGCCGCGCTGCTCGCGCTCGGGATCCGCCGCGAGGAGCGCATCCTGCTGCTGATGCACGACGTCGTCGAGTGGCCGATCGCGTTCCTCGGCGCGCTCTATGCCGGCATCGTCCCGGTCGCGGTGAACACGCTGCTGACGGTCGACGACTACGCGTTCATGCTCGCGAACAGCCGCGCGCAGGCGGCGATCGTCTCGGCCGCGCTCGCGCCGACGCTCGCGCAGGCGCTCGGCCGCCGCGGCCACGAGGTGCATCACACGATCGTCGCCGGCGACGCCGGCGACGTGCTGCCGGGCGCGCTCGCGTTCGCGACGCTGCTCGCCGCCCACGAGCCGCTCGCCGCTGCCGCGCCGACCTGCGGCGACGACCCGGCGTTCTGGCTGTATTCGTCGGGCTCGACCGGCAAGCCCAAAGGCACGGTCCACACGCACGCCAACGCGTGGTGGACCGCCGAGCTGTACGGCAAGGGCGTGCTGGCGCTGCGCGAAGACGACGTCTGCTTCTCGGCGGCGAAGCTCTACTTCGCGTACGGGCTCGGCAATGCGCTGACGTTCCCGCTCTCGGTCGGCGCGACCGTGATCCTGATGGCCGAGCGGCCGACGCCCGATGCCGTCTTCAAGCGCTGGACCGGCGCCGCCGCGAATGCGGCGACCGGCAACGCGATCAAGCCGACGGTCTTCTTCGGCGCACCGACCGGATTCGCCGGCATGCTCGCCTCGCCGGCCTTGCCGGCGAAGAGCGACGTCGCGCTGCGCATGTGCTCGTCGGCCGGCGAGGCGCTTCCGGCCGAGATCGGCCAGCGCTTCGAGCGTCACTTCGGCTGCGCGATCGTCGACGGCATCGGCTCGACCGAGATGCTGCACATCTTCGTCTCGAACCGGCCCGGCGACGTCCGCTACGGCACCACGGGCAAGCCGGTCGCTGGCTACGAGGTCGAGCTGCGCGGCGACGACGGCCGAGCGGTCGGCGACGACGAGGTCGGCGACCTCTACATCAAGGGCCCGAGCGCGGCGCTGATGTACTGGGGCGACCGGGCGCGCTCGCGAACGACGTTCCAGGGCGAATGGACCAAGAGCGGCGACAAGTACGTGCGCGACCGCGACGGCTACTACACGTACGCAGGGCGCAGCGACGACATGCTGAAGGTGAGCGGCATGTGGGTCTCGCCGTTCGAGGTCGAGGCGACGCTCATGCAGCACCCTGCGGTGCTCGAATGCGCGGTGATCGGCATCGAGGACGGCGAAGGCCTGACGAAGTCGAAGGCGTTCGTCGTCCGCAAGCCCGGCGCCGATGTCGGCGACGAGCAGCTGAAGGCGTTCGTCAAGGAGAAGCTCGCGCCGTACAAGTACCCGCGGGCGATCGAATTCATCGACGAGCTGCCGAAGACAGCGACCGGCAAGATCCAGCGCTTCCGCCTGCGCGAGCGCGAGCGCGCGGCGTGAGCGCGCCGGGTCGCGACCCTGTCGCCCCGAGCGAAGCGAAGGGTCACGAGGTCAGCGCCGGCATGGACGCGGCCACGCGATCCTTCGCTTCGCTCAGGATGACAGGCGGGCGCGAAGTCCGGCTCGAATACCAATGGGTCGGTGCGCCGCGCGACCAGGCGCGTGCCATCGTCGTCTTTCTGCACGAAGGCCTCGGCTCCGTCTCGATGTGGCGCGACTTCCCGCGCGCCTTCTGCGATCGCCACGGCTTCGCCGGCTTCGTCTTCTCGCGCGAGGGCTACGGACAGTCGACGCCGCGGCCGCACGACGAACGCTGGCAGCCCGACTTCATGGCGCGCCAGGCCGACGAGGTGCTGCCGGCGCTGTTCGCGGAGGTCGGCATCGTCCGGCCCTGGCTGTTCGGCCACAGCGACGGTGGCACGATCGCGCTGCTGCACGCCGCACGCCACGACGTCGCCGGCGTCGTCGCGGTCGCGCCGCACGTCTTCGTCGAGGACGTCTCGGTCGCGAGCATCGCGAAGGCGCGCGACGCGTACGAGCGCGGCGACCTGCGCGATCGCCTCGCACGCCACCACGCCGACGTCGACTCCGCGTTCTACGGCTGGAACGACGTCTGGCTGATGCCGGCGTTTCGCGACTGGAACGTCGAGCGCGAGATCGCGACGATCCGCTGCCCGGTGCTCGCGGTGCAGGGCGAGGACGACGAGTACGGCAGCCTCGAGCAGATCCGCGCGATCGCACGACGATTGCCGAAAACCCGGTTGCTCGTGCTTGCGAAATGCGGACACTCGCCGCATCGCGACCAGCCCGAGATCCTCTCGCGCGAGGCCGGCCGATTCATCGTCGGCGCAGCATCCACCCACTGAGACCGGAGCATTTCCATGCAGTCGATTCGCTTCGCCTGGCCTGCCGTCGCCGGCGCTGTCCTCGCCGCTGCGTCGCTCGCCGCGGGCGCGCAGACGTCCAGCCCGATCAAGGTCGGCCTCATGCTTCCGTACAGCGGCACGTACGCGGGGCTCGGCAACGCGATCGAGAACGGCTTCAAGCTCTACGTCCAGGAACAGGGCGGCAAGCTCGGCGGCCGCGACGTCCAGTACTTCAAGGTCGACGACGAGTCCGAGCCGGCGAAGGCGACCGACAACGTCAACAAGCTGATCAAGCGCGACAACGTCGACGTCCTCGTCGGCACCGTGCACTCGGGCGTCGCGCTCGCGATGGCCAAGGCAGCGAAGGACAACAACACGCTGCTCGTCATTCCCAACGCCGGCGCCGACGCGATCACCGGGCCGATGTGCGGCCCGAACATCGTGCGCAGCTCGTTCTCGAACTGGCAGCCGGGCTACGCGATGGGCGTCGTCGCCGGGCAAAAGGGCGTCAAGCGGGCGATGACGATCACCTGGGCGTACGCCGCGGGCGCCGAGTCGACGAAGGGGTTCACCGAAGGGCTCGAGAAAGGCGGCGGCAAGGTGATCAAGGACCTCACGCTGCCGTTCCCGAACGTCGAGTTCCAGGCGCTGCTCACCGAGATCGCCGCGCAGAAGCCCGACGCGGTCTATGCGTTCTTCGCCGGCGGCGGCGCGGTCAAGTTCGTCAAGGACTACGCCGCCGCGGGACTGAACAAGACGATCCCGCTCTACGGTCCGGGCTTTCTCACCGACGGCACGCTCGAGGCGCAGGGCGCATCGGCGCAGAGCATGCTGACGACGCTGCACTACGCTGACGACCTGAACACGCCGAAGAACAACGCGTTCCGCAAGGCGTACGCGCTCGCCTACAAGTCGCAGCCCGACGTCTACGCGGTGCAGGGCTACGACGCTGCGCAGATCCTCGCCAACGGCCTCAAGGCCGTGGGCGGCGACCTCTCGAAGCGCGAGCAGCTGACCGCGGCGATGCGAAAGACCGCGGTCGACAGCCCGCGCGGCAAGTTCACGATCTCGCCGGCCGGCAATCCGGTGCAGGACATCTACCTGCGCGAGGTCAAGGGCAACAACAACGAGTTCCGCGCGGTCGCGGTGAAGGCGCTCGCCGATCCGGCGCGCGGCTGCAAGCTCTAGACGTTCTCCCTCTCCCGCTTGCGGGACAGGGTCGGGGTGAGGGTGAGCGAGTGCCGCAGGGCCCTCACCCCAGCCCTCTCCCGCGGACGGGAGTGGGAGGTGGGAGCCATGGATCTCGCGACCTTTCTCGTGCAGTGCCTGAACGCGGTCCAGTACGGGCTGCTGCTCTTTCTCGTCGCGAGCGGGCTGACGCTGATCTTCGGGATCATGGGCGTCATCAACCTCGCGCACGGCAGCTTCTACATGCTCGGCGCGTACCTCGCGTTCGCGCTGGCGCCGTGGTTCGGCGACTGGTTCGTGACGCGGCTCGTCGCCGGCGTCGCGCTCGCCGCGATCTTCGGCTACGTCCTCGAGTGGGCGTTCTTCAGCTTCCTCTACGAGCGCGACCACCTGCAGCAGGTGCTGCTGACGTACGCGCTGATCCTCGTCTTCGAGGAGATGCGCTCGATCGTCGTCGGCAACGACGTCCACGGCGTGCCGGCACCGTCGTGGCTCGACGGCGGCTTTCGCCTCGGCGCGCTGATGGAGTACCCGTGGTACCGCGTCTTCGCGTCGGGCGCGTGCCTCGTCGTCGCGCTCGCGCTCTACGCGGTCGTGCAGAAGACGCGCCTCGGCATGAGGATCCGCGCCGGCGCCAGCAACCGCGACATGGTGCGCGGCCTCGGCGTCGACATCCGCCGCCTCTATCGGATCGTCTTTGCCGGCGGCGTCGCCCTCGCCGCGCTCGCCGGCATGATCGCGGCGCCGCTGTCGTCGGTGTATCCGAACATGGGCGCGAGCGTGCTCATCATCTGCTTCGTCGTCGTCGTCATCGGGGGCATCGGCTCGATCACCGGCGCGCTCGTCGCCTCGCTCCTGGTCGGCGTCGTCGACACCTTCGGCAAGGTCTTCTTCGCCGAATGGAGCGGCGTCGGCATCTACCTGCTGATGGCGATCGTGCTGGTCTGGCGGCCCGAAGGGCTGATGAAGCGTGGCTTCTGACGCGGTCGCCGGCGCCGCCGCGATCGACGCCGTCGCCGACGTCGGCGCGCTGCCCGACATCGGCCGCCGCGAGCCCGGCGGCTGGCTCGTCCCCGCCGCGGCGGCGCTCGTGGTCGCCGCGCTGCCGCTGGTCGTCTCGCCGTATGCGCAAGACCTCGTGCTGCGGATCGCGGTCTACGCGATCTTCGCGCTCAGCCTCGAGCTGCTCGTCGGCGCGACCGGGCTCGTCAGCCTCGGCCACGCGGCGTTCCTCGGCATCGGCGCCTACGCGACCGTGCTCGCATCGGGCGGCGATGGAGCGTCGATCGCCTGGCTGCTGCCGCTCGCGGTCGTCGCCGCGGCCGCGTACGCGGTCGTCGTCGGCGCGCTCAGCCTGCGCACGCGCGGCGTCTACTTCATCATGGTCACGCTCGCGTTCGCGCAGATGGCGTACTTCGTCGTCCACGACACCAAGGTCGCGGGCGGCAGCGACGGCATCTTCCTCTCCGCGAAGCCGACGCTCGCGATCGGCGGCGCAACGCTGCTCGATCTCGACCACCGCATCGCGCTCTACTACACCGTGCTCGTCGCGCTCGTCGCGACGTATGCGTTCATCGCGATGCTGCTCGCATCGCGCTTCGGCCACGCGCTCGCCGGCATCCGCGTCAACGAGCAGCGGATGCGCGCCGCCGGCTTCTCGACCACGCCGTACAAGCTCGCCGCGTTCGTCGTCGCGGGCGCGCTCGCGGGTCTGGCCGGCTTCCTGCTCGCGGTCAAGGACGGCACCGTCAACCCCGAGCTGCTGTCGTGGCACGAATCGGGCGCGGTGCTGCTGATGCTGATCTTCGGCGGCATCGGCAGCTTGCGCGGCGCGGTGCTCGGCGCCGTCGCATTCACGCTGCTGAAGGAGCTGTTCCAGTCCGAGGCGCTGCTCGGCCCGATCGCACAGCACTGGCAGCTGACGCTCGGGCTCACGATCATCGCGTTCGTCGCCGCGTTGCCGCGCGGCCTGATCGGCATCGGCCCACAGGTGCGCGCGCTGCGCCACGAGCGTGCCGCGCGAGCGGCGAGGCACGCCGCATGACCACACGGCCTCCGGTGCCGGCTCGCGCATGAGCGCCGTGCTCGCCGAAGCGTCGTCGCCGCGTGCCGCGGGCGCGCCGCGGCCGCTGCTCGAGGCGATCCGGCTCGGCCGGCGCTTTCGCGGACTCGCCGCGGTCGACGACGTCACGCTCGACGTCTGCGTCGGCGAGATCCACGCCGTCATCGGCACCAACGGCGCGGGCAAGTCGACGCTCGTCAACATGCTCTCGGGCGAGCTCGCGCCGAGCGCCGGCAGCGTCCGCTTCGCGGGCGACGACGTCACGCGCTGGTCGCAGCCGCGACGCGCGCGCGCCGGCATCGGCCGCAGCTACCAGCGCACGACGATCTTCGGCGAGTTCAGCGTCCTCGAGAACTGTCGGCTCGCCGCGCAGGCGAGCGCGCCGCACGCGTGGCGCGTCTGGCAGCCGGCGTCGCGCGATGCGCGCGGCATCGCCATCGCGCAACGCGCGCTCGTCGCTGCCGGTCTCGACGGCGACGCCCGCCGCGTCGCCGCGACGCTCAGCCACGGCGCCAAGCGCCAGCTCGAGATCGCGATGTGCCTGGCGACGTCGCCGCGCGCGCTGCTCCTCGACGAGCCGCTCGCCGGCATGGGTGCCGAGGAGACCGGACGCATGCTCGACCTGCTCGTCGCGCTCAAGGAAGGGCACGCGATCCTGCTGATCGAGCACGACATGGACGCGGTGTTCAAGGTCGCCGACCGCATCACGGTGATGGTCAACGGCCAGGTCATCGCGAGCGACACGCCGGCGCGCATCCGCAGCGACCGCGCGGTGCAGCTCGCCTACCTCGGCGACGGCGCGACGCCGCGATGAGCGCGCTGCTCGACGTCGTCGACGTGCACGCGCGCTACGGCGACAGCCACGTGCTGCGCGGCGTCCACCTGCGGGTCGAGCCCGGCCGCTCGCTCGGCCTGCTCGGGCGCAACGGCATGGGCAAGACGACGCTCATCCGCACCGTCCTCGGCTACGTGCGCACGAGCGGCGGCAGCGTCGCGTGGCAGGGGCGCGCGACGACCGGCGCGGCGCCGGAACGGATGGCGCGCCTCGGCGTCGGCTACGTTCCCGAAGGGCGCGGCATCTTCCCGAACCTCACGGTCCGCGAGAACCTCGTCATGTGCGCGCGCGCCGGCGCCGACGGCCGCCGCGAGTGGACGCCCGAACGCGTCCTCGCGACGTTTCCGCGCCTCGCCGAGCGGCTCGTCGAGGAGCAGCGCGCGCGGCGACGTCGCCAGGCACATCGCGATCTCGAGCTGGCGCTTG
>JASLGD010000114.1 GCA_030150305.1 Caldimonas sp.
GACCTTCTCGCTCGTCGGCGTGGCGATCACCGCGGGGGCAGGCGCGGGAGCCGGGGCTGCGGCCGGGGCCGGCGCAGGCGCCGGAGCGGGCATCGGCGCGGGCGCGGGCGTCGGCACGGGCACGCCGTCGCAGCCGGCGAGACCGGTCGCAGGCGTCCACACGCCATCGCGCCAGCAGAGCTCATTCGTACCGTTCTTCCAGGGTAGGCCCGTGCCGCTGACCCAGTTGTCCACCGTTTGCGCCGAGACGGCGGTAACGGAGCACGCGAGAGCAGCGGTTGCAAAGAGCGACGCTACCTTGTTCAGTTTCTTCATGATTCTCCTCTCGAGGGAAGGCAAGTAGTGTTCTGCGAAAACGTCCGAACCTGAATCGGAAAGTACCGGCCACCCCCGTAGGAACGGGTACTGACCACCGACCGACTTATTGTGCCATAGGGCTTTCGTCCGGCCTGATTTTGGCCCGGTGGCTCGCCCCGCGCGGAGCCGATGTTGCGCCGCTGCTACAGCGTTCCGCCACTTAGAATTCCCGTCATTCCCCGTCGCGCTCGGCTTTGCAGCGGGCGATGCCTCGCAGCACGCAAAGCTTTTCCCATGACTTCATTCGCCAAGGAAACGCTGCCGATCAGCCTCGAAGAGGAGATGCGGCGGTCCTATCTCGACTACGCGATGAGCGTGATCGTCGGCCGCGCCCTCCCCGACGCGCGCGACGGTCTCAAGCCCGTGCACCGCCGCGTCCTCTTCGCGATGCACGAGGTCAACAACGACTGGAATCGGCCTTACAAGAAGAGCGCCCGCATCGTCGGCGACGTGATGGGCAAGTACCACCCGCACGGCGACACCGCCATCTACGACACGATCGTGCGCATGGCGCAGCCCTTCTCGCTGCGCCACATGCTGGTCGACGGCCAGGGCAACTTCGGCTCGGTCGACGGCGACAACCCGGCGGCCATGCGCTACACCGAGATCCGCCTCGCCAAGATCGCGCACGAGATGCTCGCCGATCTCGACAAGGAGACGGTCGACTTCGGCCCGAACTACGACGGCAACGAGAAGGAGCCGCTCGTCCTGCCGACCCGGTTGCCGAACCTGCTCGTCAACGGGTCGTCGGGCATCGCCGTCGGCATGGCGACGAACATCCCGCCGCACAACCTCAACGAAGTCGTCGACGCCTGCCAGCACGTGCTGAAGCACCCCGAGGCGAGCATCGACGAGCTGATGGAGATCGTTCCCGCACCCGACTTCCCGACGGCCGGAATCATCCATGGCCTGTCGGGCGTGCGGGAGGGCTATCGCACCGGCCGCGGCCGCGTCGTGATGCGCGCGAAGTGCCATTTCGAGGACATCGACAAGGGCCAGCGCCAGTCGATCATCGTCGACGAGATTCCCTACCAGGTGAACAAGAAGAACCTGCTCGAGCGCATCGCCGAGCTGGTTCACGAGAAGAAGCTCGAAGGCATCAGCCACATCCAGGACGAGAGCGACAAGTCCGGGATGCGCGTGGTGATCGAGCTCAAGCGCGGCGAAGTGCCCGAGGTCGTCCTCAACAACCTCTACAAGCAGACGCAGCTGCAGGACTCCTTCGGCATGAACATGGTCGCGCTGATCGACGGCCAGCCCAAGCTCTGCAACCTGAAGGACCTGATCGCCATCTTCCTCGAGCACCGGCGCGAGGTGGTGACGCGGCGCACGGTGTTCGAGCTCCGGAAGGCGCGCGAGCGCGGCCACGTGCTCGAAGGCCTGGCGGTGGCGCTGGCCAACATCGACGAGTTCATCGAGACCATCAAGGCCTCGCCGACGCCGCCGATCGCCAAGAGCGCGCTGATGGGCAAGAGCTGGGACTCGTCGATGGTGCGCGAGATGCTGGCCCGCGTCGCCGGCGACTCGACCGCGGGCAGCGACGCCTACCGGCCGGAAGGCCTGTCGCCCAACTTCGGCCTGCAGCCCGATGGCCTCTATCGCCTGTCCGACGATCAGGCCGCCGAGATCCTGCAGATGCGCCTGCAGCGCCTGACCGGCCTCGAGCAGGACAAGATCCTCGGCGAGTACCGCGAGGTGATGACGCAGATCACCGACCTGCTCGGCATCCTGGCCACGCCGGCGCGGGTGACGACGATCATCGCCGACGAGCTGGCGGCGCTGAAGCAGGAGTTCGGCCAGACCAAGCTCGGCGCGCGGCGCAGCCACATCGAGAAGAACGCCACCGACCTCGAGACCGAGGACCTCATCACGCCGACCGACGTGGTGGTGACGCTCTCGCACACCGGCTACATCAAGAGCCAGGTCCTGTCCGAATACCGGGCGCAGCGGCGCGGCGGCCGCGGCAAGCAGGCGACGCAGAACAAGGAAGACGACTGGGTCGAGCAGCTCTTCATCGCCAACACGCACGACTACATCCTCTGCTTCACGACGCTCGGCCGCGTCTACTGGCTGAAGGTGTGGGAGGTGCCGCAGGGCTCGCGGACCTCGCGCGGCCGGCCGATCGTCAACATGTTCCCGCTGCAGCCGGGCGAGAAGGTCAACGTCGTGCTGCCGCTGACGAACGGCTTCCGCAGCTTCCCCGCCGACCACTACGTGTTCATGGCGACCGCGCAGGGCGTCGTCAAGAAGACGCCGCTCGACGAGTTCAGCAATCCGCGCAAGGCCGGCATCATCGCGGTCGATCTCGATCCCGGCGATTTCCTGATCGGCGCTGCGCTGACCGACGGCCTGCACGACGTGATGCTGTTCTCCGACGGCGGCAAGGCGGTGCGCTTCGACGAGAAGGACGTCCGGGCGATGGGCCGCGGCGCGCGCGGCGTCCGCGGCATGATGCTCGACCCCGGCCAGAGCGTGATCGCGATGCTCGTCGCCGACGTGGACGAATCGCAGAGCGCGCAGGACGCGACAGCACGCATGAGCGTGCTGACCGCGACCGAGAACGGCTTCGGCAAGCGCACGCCGATCGTCGAGTACACGCGCCACGGCCGCGGCACGAAGGGGATGATCGCCATCCAGCAGTCGGAGCGCAACGGCAAGGTCGTCGCCGCGGCGCTCGTCCGCGCCGACGACGAGATCATGCTGATCACCGACAGCGGCGTGCTCGTGCGCACCCGAGTCGCCGAGATCCGCGAGCTCGGCCGCGCGACGCAAGGCGTGACGTTGATCGCGCTCGACGACGGCGCGCGGCTCACCGGGCTGCAGCGGATCGTCGAGAACGACGCGTCGGTCGATGCCGCGAATGGCGACGGCAACGGCAACGGCAACGGCAACGGCCACGCGAACGGCAACGGCTCGGCGGACGGCAACGGCGACGGCCCTGAAGGCGGAGAACTCGCTTGAGATCTGCATTGCGCGCCGCGCTCGTCGCGGCCACCCTGGCAGCGGCGACCGGCGCGCCGGCGCAAGTGACGACGAATGCCGCATCCGCGCCGACCGCATCGACCGCGCCGGCGTCGCCGGCGAAGAAGGCGCTCGTACAGCGCGTCCTCGCGCTGCAGCAGCGCGACGTCGAGGCGCTCGCACGCATGGTCGTCGAGCGCCCGGCGGCGCAGATGATGCAGGAGGCCGGCCTCGCGATCCAGCAGCAGGTCCCCGCCGACAAGCGCGAGCAGACCGGTCGGGCGATCGAGGCCGAGGTCAAGAAGTACGTCGACGACGCCTATCCGGTCGTCCGCGAGCGCGCGATGAAGATCGCGCCGTCGACGATCGGCGCGGTGCTCGAGGCGAAGATGAGCGAGGACGAGCTGCGCACCCTGCTCGCCTGGCTCGAGTCGCCGGCGAACAAGAAGTACCAGCAGATCGCGGTCGACATCCGCAATGCCTTCGGCCAGAAGCTGCTCGCCGAGTCGGCGCCGCTCGTCGATCCGAAGCTGCAGGCGCTCGACGGCCGCATCCGCGTGATCCTCGGCGTTCCCCCCGCCGGCAGCGCGGCGCCGGCGCCGGCGCGGCCGGCGAGCAAGTAGCTCGCCGCATGAGCGTTCCGTCCGCGCCCGGCGATCTCGACGCGCTGCGCACGCAGATCGACGCGATCGACCGCGAGCTGCTCGCGCTTCTCAACCGCCGCGCGACGGTCGCGACGACGATCGGCGAGCTGAAGCGCGCCGAAGGCTCGCCGGCGTTTCGCCCCGAGCGCGAGGCCGCCGTCATCGACGCGCTGAAGGGCGTCAACGCCGGCCCGCTGCCGACCGCGAGCGTCGCGCCGATCTGGCGCGAGATCATGTCGGCGTGCCGCTCGCTCGAGACGCCGACCCGCGTCGCGTACCTCGGGCCCGCCGGCACCTTCAGCGAGCTCGCCGCGCTCGGCTACTTCG
Source organism: Caldimonas sp. (assembly GCA_030150305.1). Lineage (GTDB taxonomy): Bacteria > Pseudomonadota > Gammaproteobacteria > Burkholderiales > Burkholderiaceae_C > Schlegelella_A. Next base: position 4,290 of record JASLGD010000114.1, read on the forward strand.
GCTCGTCGATCGTCAGGCTGCCGTGCGCGAACGCCGACGAGGTGTTCCACGCGACGAGCGCGGGCGCCGCCGACTTCGGCGTCGTTCCGGTCGAGAACTCGAGCGAAGGCGTCGTCACGCGCTCGCTCGACCTGTTCCTGACGACGCCGCTCGCGATCGTCGGCGAGACCAGCCTCTACGTGCGCCACAACCTGCTGCGCAAGGCCGATTCGCTCGACGGCATCGCTGCCGTGTGCGCGCACCCGCAGGCGCTCGCGCAATGCCACGCGTGGCTCAGCCACCACCTCCCGAACGCCGAGCGGCGGCCGGTCGCGAGCAACGCCGAAGGCGCCCGCCTCGCCGGCAGCGACGGCGAGATCGCAGGCATCGCGAGCGAGCGCGCGGCGAGCGAGTACGGCCTCTTCATCGTCGCTCCGGCGATCCAGGACGACGCGCACAACCGGACCCGGTTCGCGATCGTCGCCCACCCGGGGTCGCATCCGCGTCCCGCGGCCTCCGGGCACGACTGCACGAGCCTCGTCGTCTCGGTCGCGAACCGGCCGGGCGCGGTGCACGACATGCTGCAGCCGCTGAAGCGGCACGGCGTCTCGATGACGCGCTTCGAGTCGCGGCCGGCGCGATCGGGACAGTGGGAGTACTACTTCTACGTCGACATCGACGGCCATCCCGACCAGCCGAACGTCGCGCGCGCGCTCGCCGAGCTGCACGACGCATGCGCGTTCTTCAAGCTGCTCGGCGCCTATCCGGTCGACGCGCACTGATGGCGCTGCGTCGCTCCCCTTGTCCGCTGCCCGCCACGGGAGCGTCGACGCCCTCGGGGCGGCGCGGCGGGCGTTGCTGATGTTCCAGCAGCTCGGCGTCATCGGTTGCGGCCTGATGGGCGGCTCGTTCGCGCTCGCGATGAAGCGCGCCGGCCTCGCGCGACGCGTCATCGGCTACAGCAAGTCGCCGTCGACGACCGAGCAGGCGAAGCGGCTCGGCATCATCGATACCGCCGCCGAGTCGGCGCTGCTCGCGGTCTCCGGTTCCGACCTGGTCCTCGTCGCAGTGCCGGTGTCGGCGACCGAGTCGACCTTCAGGGCGATCCGCCACGGCATCGAGGACGGCACGCTCGTGATGGACGTCGGCTCGACGAAGCGCGACGTCGTCGATGCCGCGCGGCGCGTCCTCAAGGACCGCATCGCGTCGTTCGTTCCCGCGCACCCGATCGCAGGCAAGGAGGTCGCAGGCATCGCGCACGCGGACGGCGCGCTCTACCAGGGCCGCCAGGTCATCCTGACGCCACTCGCGAAGACGTCGGCGGAGCTCGTCCAGAAGGCGACCGACGCGTGGGCGGCGATCGGCTCGCAGGTGCTGCGCATGAGCCCGGAGGACCACGACGCCGCGTTCGCCGCCGTGAGCCATCTGCCGCACGTCCTCGCGTTCGCGTTCTTCAACTCGGTCGCGCGCCAGCCCGCGGGGCGCGACTACCTCTCGCTCGGCGGGCCCGGCTTTCGCGACTTCACGCGCATCGCGGCGAGCAACCCGGAAGTCTGGCGCGACATCCTGATGGCCAACCGCGAAGAGATCCTCAAGCAGACGCAGCGCTTCCGCCACACGCTCGACGCGATGGAGCACGTCATCAAGACCGGCAACACCGAAGCGCTCGAGGCCCTCATCCGCAGCGCCAGCGACGCGCGCGCGGGCTGGCAGATGAACTCGGCGACGCCGCACACGCACCGCTAGACGAGCGACGCCGCGGCCGTGTTCACGACCCGCTTCCTCGACCTGCCGCCGCTCTCCGGCGTCGCCGGGACGGTGCGCGTTCCGGGATCGAAGAGCATCTCGAACCGCGCGCTGCTGCTCGCCGGCTTCGCGTCGGGAACGACGACGATCTCGGGCCTGCTCCATTCCGACGACACGCAGGTCATGCTCGAGGCGCTGAAGCAGCTCGGCTGCCGCCTCGAGAGCGACGCCGGAGCGCTCGTCGTCCACGGCCTCGGCGGCCGGCCGCTCGCGCAGCAGGCGACGCTCTGGCTCGGCAACGCCGGCACCGCGATGCGGCCGCTCGTCGCCGCGCTCGCGCTCGCCGCCAGCGGCGACGCGCGCTTCGAGCTGCGCGGCACGCCGCGGATGCACGAGCGCCCGATCGGCGACCTCGTCGAGGCGCTGCGCTCGATCGGCTGCGCGATCGACGAGCTCGGCGCGCCGGGGTATCCGCCGCTCGCGATCCGCGCCGCGCGCGCGCCGCTCGCGCTCGACCGCGCGATCGTCGTCGGCGGCGAGGTCTCGAGCCAGTTCCTGACCGCGCTGCTGCTCGCGCTGCCGCTGCGCGCCGGCGCCGCCGGTGCGACGATCGAGGTCGCAGGCGAGCTGATCTCGAAGCCGTATGTCGACATCACCTTGCGCCTGCTCGAACGCTTCGGCGTCGAGGTCACGCGCGACGGCTGGAGCCGCTTTCGGGTCGCCGCTGCCGACGGGCTGCGCTCGCCCGGCCGCTTCGTCGTCGAGGGCGACGCGTCGTCGGCGTCGTACTTCATCGCCGCCGGCGCGATCGCGGCGACGCAGGCCGGGCTGCGCATCGAAGGCGTCGGCAGCGACTCGATCCAGGGCGACATCGCCTTCGTCGACGCGGTGCGCGCGATGGGCGCCGAGGTCGAAGCCGAGCCGCACGCGCTCGTCGTCCGCCGCGGCCGCTTTCCGCTCGCGCCGATCGCGCTCGACTGCAACCACATCCCCGACGCCGCGATGACGCTCGCCGCGCTCGCGCTCTTCGCCGACGGCACGTCGCGGCTCGCGAACATCGGCAGCTGGCGCGTCAAGGAGACCGACCGGCTGGCGGCGATGGCGGCCGAGTTGCGAAAGCTCGGCGCCGACGTCGTCGAAGGCGACGACAGCCTCGCGATCACGCCGCCCGAGCGCTGGCGCTCGGCGGCGATCGCGACGTACGACGACCACCGGATGGCGATGGCGATGGCGCTCGCGGCGTTCAACGGCGTCGCCGGCGTCGCCGCAGGTTGCTCGACCCGCGTCCTCGACCCGCGCTGCGTCGGCAAGACGTGGCCGGACTACTTCGAGGCGCTGTTCGCCGTCGCGCGCGCGGCGACGGCCGACATCCCGGTCCTGACGATCGACGGCCCGACCGCATCGGGCAAGGGAACGCTCGCCAGCGGCGTCGCCGCCGAGCTCGGCTACGTCCTGCTCGACTCGGGCGCGGTCTATCGCGCAGTGGCGATCGCCGCGTTGCAGGCCGGAACCGATGCCGGCGACGAGGCGGCGCTCGAGGCCATCGCGCTCGCGATGGAGCTTCGCTTCGAGGCCGGCCGCACCTTCCTCGCCGGCGCCGACGTCAGCGACCTGCTCCGCCTCGAGGAGGTCGGCGCGCTGGCGTCGCGCATCTCGGCGTGGCCCCGCGTCCGTTCCGCCGTCCTCGGCGTCCAGACCGCGTTTCGCCGGCTGCCGGGGCTGGTCGCCGACGGCCGCGACATGGGCACGGTCGTCTTCCCCGACGCGACGCTCAAGGTGTTCCTGACCGCGGGCGCCGCCGAGCGCGCCGAACGCCGGTACAACCAATTGATTTCAAAGGGGATTTCCGCTAATATCGACGGTCTTCGCGCCGATCTCGAGGCGCGCGACGCGCGCGACATCCAGCGCAGCGTCTCGCCCCTGAAGCCGGCCGAAGGAGCGTTCCTCCTCGACAACTCCGCGCTCTCGATCGAAGCTTCGATCGCTGCAGTGCTCGACGCCTGGGAAGAACGCAGGCCTTTCGACCGACAGGTCTGAAGGCCGACCGGCCCGCCGCTTTCCCGCCTCGTGCCTCCTGGCACGCCGAAGCGTCGGATCTGCAACTCAACCGCGGTCTTTGCCGCACGGAATTTCAGTCACATGCCACAAGCTCAAGTCGCCACGTCGTCCGCGCCCGAATCGTTCGCCGCGATGTTCGAGGATTCGCTCAAGAAAGCCGAGATGCGCAGCGGCGAGGTGATCACCGCGGAAGTCGTCCGCGTCGAGCACAACTTCGTCGTCGTCAACGCCGGCCTCAAGTCGGAAGCGTACGTTCCGATCGACGAGTTCAAGAACGACCAGGGCGAGCTCGAAGTCCAGCCCGGCGACTTCGTCTCGGTCGCGATCGACGCCGTCGAGAACGGGTACGGCGACACCATCCTGTCGCGCGACAAGGCCAAGCGCCTCGCGTCGTGGCTCGCGCTCGAGAACTCGCTCGAGTCGGGCGAGTTCGTCACCGGCACGGTCAACGGCAAGGTCAAGGGCGGACTCACCGTCCTCGTCAACGGCATCCGCGCGTTCCTGCCCGGCTCGCTCCTCGACACGCGTCCCGTGAAGGACATGAGCCCGTTCGAGGGCAAGACGATGGAGTTCAAGGTCATCAAGCTCGACCGCAAGCGCAACAACGTCGTGCTGTCGCGCCGCGCCGTCGTCGAGGCTTCGATGGGCGAGGAGCGCGCGAAGCTCATGGAGACGCTGCGCGAGGGCGCGATCGTCCACGGCGTCGTCAAGAACATCACCGAGTACGGCGCGTTCGTCGACTTGGGCGGCATCGACGGCCTGCTGCACATCACCGACATGGCGTGGCGGCGCGTTCGCCATCCGAGCGAAGTCGTCCAGGTCGGCCAGGAGCTCGACGCCAAGGTGCTCAAGTTCGACGCCGAGAAGAACCGCGTCTCGCTCGGCATCAAGCAGCTCGGCGACGACCCGTGGCTCGGCGTCTCGCGCCGCTACCCGCAGGGCACGCGGCTGTTCGGCAAGGTCACGAACATCGCCGACTACGGCGCGTTCGTCGAGATCGAGCCGGGCATCGAGGGCCTCGT
>JASLGD010000121.1 GCA_030150305.1 Caldimonas sp.
TTCATCTTGTGGAGATCATGCCGCACCTCCTGCGACATCGCGTCGGCGCGCAGCCGGTCGGGATCGAGCGGGTCGCCGCGCAGCCCGGGCTCGACCTGCAGCCGCCAGAGCAGCCGGTAGAGCAGCGCGAACCGCTCGGGATCGCGGTGCAGGCTCGCGCTCTCGGCGAGCGGCAAGAACCACGGCGGAACGTGCACCGCAGGCGCGGTCGACCCGCCGGCGCCCGCTTCGGTCGTCGACTCGAAGAGATCGCCCTCGGCGTCGTCGGCGCATTGCCAGACGACGTGCTCGGGCGCGACCTGCCCGGCCCAGAGCGCGCGGCACGCGCGCCGGAAGCCGGGCAGGTCGCGCCCGAGCACGTCGTCTGGCAATGCGCCGACGACGCCGAGGGCGATCTCTTCGAGTCGCCGACCGAAGCGGCCGCCGGCGGGTCGACCGCGCCTGCGGTGCACGTTCCCCCGTGGTTCTTGCCGCTCGCCGAGAGCGCGAGCCTGCACCGCGATCCCGAGCGGTTCGCCCTGCTCTACCGGCTGCTCTGGCGGCTGCAGGTCGAGCCCGGGCTGCGCGGCGACCCGCTCGATCCCGACCGGCTGCGCGCCGACGCGATGTCGCAGGAGGTGCGGCATGATCTCCACAAGATGAAGGCGTTCGTGCGCTTTCGTCCGATCGCCGAACCGGACGGCGAAGGCGCGATCGGCGCGCCGCTGCACGTCGCCTGGTTCGAGCCCGAGCACCACATCGTCGAGGCGGTCGCGCCGTTCTTCGCACGGCGCTTCACGGCGATGCGCTGGGCCATCCTGACGCCCGAGCGGAGCGTGCGCTGGGACGGCGCCGCGCTCGCCTTCGGCCCCGGCGCGCGCCGCGACGAAGCGCCCGCCGCCGACGCCGGCGAGCAGCTCTGGCTGACGTACTACCGCAGCATCTTCAATCCCGCGCGCCTGAAGCTCGCGACCATGGCGCGCGAAATGCCCAGACGCTACTGGAAGAACCTTCCCGAGGCGGAGCTGATCGAGCCGCTCGCCAGCACCGCCGACGAACGGAGCCTGTCGATGATCGCGCGAGGACCCACCGATCCGAAGCGGCGTCCGGCGACCGAGCCGCAGCCGACGCCCGGACACCCGCTCACTCCCGGCGGCGAGCAGCCGCGCAGCCTGACCGCGCTGAACGCCGCGCTGCAGCACTGCCGCGAGTGCCCGATCGGCGAGCACGCGACGCAGGCCGTCGGCGGCGAGGGCGGGCGGCGCGCGCGTCTGATGTTCGTCGGCGAGCAGCCCGGCGACCAGGAGGACCTGCAAGGCCGGCCCTTCGTCGGACCGGCGGGACAACTGCTCGCGCGCGCGCTCGAAGAGCTCGCGATCCCGCGTCGCGAGGTCTACATCACCAACGCCGTCAAGCACTTCAAGTTCGAGCTGCGCGGCAAACGGCGCATCCACAAGACGCCTGCGCAGCAGGAAGCCGCCGCCTGCCTGCACTGGCTCGAGCGCGAGATCGAGCTCGTCGATCCCGGCGCGCTCGTCGCGCTCGGCGCGACCGCCGCGCGCCAGCTGATGGGAACGACGATCTCCGTGCTGCGCGAACGCGGCCGCTGGCTGGTGCGCAACGACGGCCGCCGCGTCCTCGTCACGCTGCATCCGTCGGCGCTGTTGCGCGTCGACCCCGACGACAAGGCGGCGGCGTACGCGGCCTGGCTAAAGGACCTGCGCCACGCGGCCGAGCACTTCTCCGCCTCCGGGGCCGCGGGCTAGCTGCGATCTCGCGTCCGTAAGGTTCGCGCCTGCTCGCCGACCCATCGCGGCGGCGATCCGGCCGCGATCACTTGACGCGAGGAGACTCTCGATGCGAACGATCACCCCTGTCCTGGTCGCCTGCTGGGCGCTGGCGGGCAGCGCCTGGGCGGCCGACGACATGAAGGCCGCCGACGGCATGATGAAGAAGGACCAGATGAGCCTGCAGGAGTGCAAGGACCACCTGGCGATGGCGAAGAAGGACGGCATGGCCAAGAGGGACGACGCCATGGCCAAGAAGGACGCCATGTGCAGCGACATGGTCAAGAAGGACGACATGATGAAAAAGGACGACATGATGAAGAAGGACGCGATGTCGAAGAAGGAAGAGCCGATGAAGAAGTGAGCGCGTCGGCGCGTCGAAGTCGAAGCCGTCCTACAGCCCGGTCCGGGGCTCCCTGACCGGGTTGTCGCACGGCCGATGCTGCAATGGCGCGAAGGGCCGCGGGCCCGTTGCAGCAGAGGACCACCGATGGACGAGAAGCAAGCGCGCGACAGGCTCTGGAAGATGATCAAGGACATCCGCTTCGCGATGTTCACGACCCGGCACGGCAACGGCCACCTGCACGCGCGCCCGATGACGACGCAGAACAAGGAGCTCGGCGGCGACGACAGCCTCTGGTTCTTCATGTCGAGGAAAAGCGATCCGGTCGAGGATCTGCGCGGCGACGCGATGGTCGGCGTCGTCTACGCCGACCCCGGGTCGGACACGTACGTCTCGATCGCGGGCAGCGCGGTCGAGGTCGACGACCTCGCGAAGAAGCGCGAGCTCTGGAACAAGCTTGCCGAAGCGTGGTTTCCCGGCGGCCCCGCCGACCCGGACCTCGCGCTCGTGCAGGTCAGGATCGCGCACGCCGACTACTGGGACGTCAAGGAGAGCAAGCTCGTCCAGCTCCTCGCGATGGCCAAGGCCGCGGTGAGCCACGAGCCGCCGCGCCAGCTCGGCGAGCACGGCCGCGTGCAGATGCGCTGAGCCGCGCGGAATCGATCACGTCGCGGCGCCGCGGCGACGATCTGGGCGGCCGCCGCGGCGTTGTTCGACCGTTCATCGGCACTCGCCGCGCCGATGATCACGGCAGTCCATCTTCAGGATGACTGTCATGCGCCACGCCCCGTCCACGCTCCACTTCTCGCACGCGTTCCGCGCCGCCGCCCCGGCCGGAACGATCGAATGGGAAGAGCTTCCGTCGCTCGCCCAGCGCGTCCGCCCGCTCGCGAGCGCGCCGGCCGGCACGGTCTGGGACGCGACGCGGCCCGCCGAGCTCGACCAGCCGGCGCCGTCGCAGCCGTTTCGCGAGCCGCTCAAGGGCGTCGCGATCCGCGAGGTGCTCGAGCCCGACGTCTTCCGCCACTTCTTCGGCCGCTAGCGCTCGCATCCGGCGCGGCGCGCGCCGCGTCGCTATCCTGAAGGCTGCTCTCGACGGCGCGGCCTTGCAGTGACTCCATCTCCCGACTCCACCGCCGCGGCGCGCACGCCGCATCTGTTCTGGGAAGACTTTCCGGTCGGCCAGGTCCGCGAGTTCGGCGCCTACCGCGTGACCCGCGAAGCCGTCCTCGCGTTCGCGCGCGACTTCGACCCGCAGCCCTTCCATCTCGACGACGCTGCCGCCGAGGCTTCGCTCTTCGGGCGCCTCGCAGCGAGCGGCTGGCACACGTGCGCGATGGCGATGCGCATGATGTGCGACGCCTACCTGCTCGACTCCGCGAGCCTCGGCTCGCCCGGGCTCGAGAAGCTGAGCTGGCTGAAGCCGGTCTATCCCGGCGACACGCTGCACGTTCGCCTCGAGGTGCTCGAGTCGCGCCCGCTCGCGAGCCGGCCCGGCGTCGGCATGATCCGCTCGCGCTGGGACGTGATGAACCAGGCCGACGAGACCGTGCTGACGATGGAAGGATTCGGCATGTTTCGCCGGCGCGGTGCCGCCGCGTTGCGCGACGACGCCTCTGCAGCGCCGGTGACGTGACTTTGTTGCGCGACGCGAGGTGCCGCGCACGCGGTGCCTCGCGGCAGCGCGGCGACAATGCCGGGCCGTGTCGACGCGGCGATCGCGACGACGACGCGCCCGCCAGGAGCTGATTCCATCCCGATGTCAACGGTCCAAGAACTCGAGGCCGTTCGCGCGCCCGCCGTCCCCGCTCACATCCTGCCTCCGGGCACGCGGCTGCGCGAATACGAGATCAGGGCGCTCATCGGCGAGAGCGCGTGCAGCATCGTCTATCTCGGCTGGGACCACGCGCTGCAGCGCCGCGTCGCGGTCAAGGAGTACATGCCGGCGGCGCTCGCCGGGCGGCTGCCGGGCTCGACCAACGTCGTCGTCGGATCGGATCGCCATCTCGAGGCCGTGCGCGCCGGCATGCGCGCGTTCCTCAACGAGGCGCGCGTCCTCGCGCGGTTCGACCATCCGGCGCTCGTCAAGGTCTATCGCTTCTGGGAAGAGAACGGCACCGCGTACATCGCGATGCCGTACTACGAAGGGCCGACGCTGAAGTCGACGCTTGCCGAGCTCGGCCACGTGCCCAGCGAGAGCGAGCTGCGCGCGTGGCTGAAGCCGATCCTGAACGGCGTCTCGCTGCTCCACGAAGGCGGCGTCTGGCACCAGAACATCGGCCCGGACGAGATCCTGATGACGCCGTTCGGCCCGGTGCTGCTCGGCTTCGCGGCCGCGGCGCACGCGATCGAGGCGATGCGGCACACCCCGGCCGCAGCGCTGAAGCCGGGCTACGCGGCGATCGAGCAGTACGGCAGCGCCGCAGGCACGACGCGCGGGCCGTGGACGGACCTCTACGCGATCGGTGCGCTGATCTACGCCGCGATCACGGGCAACGATCCGCCCCCCGCGGCCGACCGCCTCAGCGACGACCGCATGCGGCCGCTGGCCGTCGTCGCGAGCGGCCTCTACAGCGACCGCTTCCTCGCCGCGGTCGACGCCGCGATGGCCGTGCAGCCGCGGCGCAGGCCGACGGAGCACGCCGAGTTCCGCGCCCTGATGGGCGACATCGAGGCGCCCGAGAAGGTCTCGCTCGCGCCCGCGCCCGACCTCATGCAGGAGCCGTTCATCGGCGAGGTGCCGGCACGCGCCACCGAGGTCACGGTTCCCGACCCGCCGCCCGTTGCGACCGCGCCGGTTTCGAACGCGGCGATCGCGCAAGAACGTCCGGCCGCGAAGCACGTGCCGTCGCCCGACGCTGACGCAGCCCCCTCGTGGATGCGGCAGACCGCGCACGCGCGCGCGATCGGCAAGCGCGCGCTGTACGGGCTCATCGCCGGGACGTGCGCGCTGATCGGCATTGCCGCGCTGGTGCTGCAATTCGCGACGCGAGCGGCGCCGCGCGCGCCGGTCGCACCGCCGGGAGCGCGCACGGCGCCGGCGGCGATGCCCGCTGCACCGCCGGCGAACGCGACGACGGCACCGGCCGCCGCGGCGACGACGGCCACTGCACCACCGACCGCCCAACCGGCCGCCACGACACTCGCCGCACCGCCCACCGCCCGGCCGGCGGCCACGACAGTCGCGACGACGACGGCCGCGACAATGAC
>JASLGD010000218.1 GCA_030150305.1 Caldimonas sp.
GCCCGATTCTCCACCGCGCCGGCGATCGGGTCGCGAGCGCGCCGGGCCGACGTTGCCGGCGTCCCGCTATTGACATTCGCCGCCGAGGCTCGCCGAATGGCGGGCCCGCCGCCGCGCATCGCGCGCGCGGGCGACCCACCACCGATCACCGAAGGAGCCCCCATGGCCCACCTGCCAGGAAAGTTCGTCTGGTTCGAGCACCACTCCAACGACACCGCCGCCGCGCGCGCCTTCTACGGCAAGCTGTTCGGCTGGAACGCGGAGGTCATGACCGTGGGCAACGACCCCTACGTCGTCATCCACAACGGCAACGACGGCATCGGCGGCTACGCGTCGGCCCGGCCCGGCGCGCCGACGCAGTGGATGTCGTACCTGTCGGTGCAGGACGTCGACAGCGCCTACAAGGCGGCGATCGCCGCCGGCGCGAAGAGCGTCGTCGCGCCGACCGAGGTCGGCGCGATCGGCCGCATGGCGACGATCGCCGACCCGACCGGCGGTGTCTTCTCGCTCTGGCGCAGCCAGCAGGGCGACCCGCCCGACGTCGAGTCGACGCCGGTCGGCGGCTGGATCTGGAACGAGCTGACGACGCAGGACGAGAAGACCGCGCTCGCGTTCTACGAGAAGGTGTTCGCCTTCGACCACGACGAGATGGCGATGCCCGACGCGATCTACTACGTGCTGAAGGCGAGCGGCAAGGGACGCGCGGGCCTGTGGAAGGCGCACGACGCGTCGGTGCCGACGATGTGGCTGCCGTACGTCCGCGTCGACGACGCCGACACGACGGCGAAGCGCGCCGGCGAGCTCGGCGCGACGTCGATCGTGCCGCCGTCGGACATCCCGGACGTCGGCCGCTTCGCCGTCTTCTGCGACCCGCAGGGTGCCGCGCTCGCGGTGCTGAAGCCGAGTCCCGACATGCGCTGAGAACGCGCGCCGCGCGCGCCGCCGCGGCGTGCGGCGGGCGCGCGAATTGCCGAACCGCTGCGTTTCCGTTTTCTCTCTGGAGCGCATGAACGACGTCATTTCGACGACGATCGACCTCGGCGACCTGCGCCGCATCACGCCGATCGACTCGGGCTTCGGGCTCGGCCGCGGCAAGCCCGTCGACCGCCACTACATCGAGGACTTCCTGCGCCGCAACGCCGACGACATCCGCGGCCGCGTCCTCGAGGTCGGCGAGGACGCGTACACGCGCGCGTACGGCGGCAAGCGCGTCACCCGCAGCGACATCCTGCACGCCGACGACTCGAACCCGAGCGCGACGCTGATCGCCGACCTCGCCGGCGACAACGACCTGCCGAGCGACGGCTTCGACTGCTTCGTCTGCACGCAGACCCTGACCTACATCTACGACGTCCGCCGCGCGCTGCGCACGATCCATCGCATCCTCCGGCGCGGCGGCGTGCTGCTCGCGACCGTTCCCGGCATCAGCCAGATGAGCCCGTACGACCGCGACCGCTGGGGCGAATACTGGCGCTTCACCGCGCAGTCGCTCGGGCGGCTGCTCGGCGAGTCGTTCGGACGCGCGAACGTCGAGGTCGAGGCCTACGGCAACGTCCTCGCGTCGACCGCGTTCCTGCAGGGCCTGTGCACCGAGGACCTGCGCAGCGACGAGCTCGACCACCGCGACCAGCGCTACCAGATGCTCGTCGCCGGCCGCGCCGTCAAGCGCGGCTGACGACGTCCGGTGCCCGAATTCGGGCACAGTCGGGGCTTCCCGCGGGAGGCCGCATGGACCGTCCGACGATCGACACCGTCTTCCCCGCCATGCCGGTGTGGGAGGGCGAAGGCACGAGCCGCATTCCGTTCGCCGCCTACACGAGCGACGAGCTGCACCGGCGCGAGCTCGAGCGCTTCTTCTACACGCGCCACTGGTGCTACGTCGGCCTCGAGGCCGAGATCCCGAACCCCGGCGACTTCAAGCGCACGGTCGTCGGCGAGCGTTCGGTGATCCTCGTGCGCGCGCTCGACGGCGGCATCCACGTCGTCGAGAACGTGTGCGCACACCGGGGCATGAGCTTTTGCCGCGCGAGGAGCGGCAACCGCAAGGACTTCACCTGCCCGTACCACCAGTGGAACTACTCGCTCAAGGGCGACCTGCAGGGCGTGCCGTTCCGCCGCGGCGTCAAGCAGGACGGCAAGGTGCACGGCGGCATGCCGGCCGATTTCGATCCAACCGTCAACGGCCTGACGACGCTGAGGGTCGCGACGCGCGGCGGCGTCGTGTTCGCGTCGTTCGACGCCGAGGTCGAGCCGCTCGAGGACTTCCTCGGCGCGGCGATCGTGCCGTGGTTCGATCGCCTGTTCGACGGCCGCGAGCTCAGGCTCCTCGGCTACAACCGCCAGCGCATCCCGGGCAACTGGAAGCTGATGCAGGAGAACATCAAAGACCCGTACCACCCGGGCCTGCTGCACACCTGGTTCGTGACGTTCGGGCTCTGGCGCGCCGACAACCGCTCGCGGCTCGTGATGGACGAGAAGTTCCGCCACGCGGCGATGATCTCGACACGCGGCTCGGCCGGCGCGAGCTCCGACCCGAAGCAGGTGACGCAGGTCGCGAGCTTCAAGCAGGACATGCAGCTCGCGGATCCGAGGATCCTCGACATCGTGCCCGAGCCGTGGTGGGGCGGCCCGACCGCGGTGATGACCACCATCTTTCCGAGCGTGATCCTCCAGCAGCAGGTCAACTCGGTGTCGACGCGGCACATCCAGCCCGACGGCCACGGCGCGTTCGACTTCGTGTGGACGCACTTCGGCTTCGCCGACGACAGCGACGAGATGACGCAGCGGCGGCTGCGCCAGGCGAACCTGTTCGGACCCGCGGGGTTCGTCTCCGCCGACGACGGCGAGGTGATCGAGCTCTCGCAGCAGGGCTTCGAGCAGAAGCCGTTCCACCGCACGCTGGCGGAGCTCGGCGGCACCGAGGTCGGCGACACCGAGCACATGGTCACCGAGACGCTGATCCGCGGCATGTACCGCTACTGGCGCGAGGTGATGGACGCATGAGCCGCCGGGCCGCTCCCGAGGCGACTCCCGAAGCGCGCAGCGCGAAGGTCGCCTGATGGTCGAGCTCGATGCGGCGACGTGGCAGGCGCTCGTGCAGCTGTACGCGGAGTACGCCGCCGCGGTCGACTCGGGCGACTGGGACCTCTGGCCCGAGTTCTTCGTCGACGACTGCACGTACCGGCTCGTTCCGCGCGAGAACCACGAGCGCGGCCTGCCGCTCGCGACCCTCGCGTTCGAGAGCAAGGCGATGCTGAAGGACCGCGTCTACGGCATCCGCGAGACGCTCTTTCACGACCCGTACTACCAGCGCCACGTCGTCGGCTGCCCGCTCGTGCGCGCGAGCTCGCCGGGCCGGATCGAGAGCGAGGCGAACTACGCGGTCTTTCGCACCAAGCTCAACGAGCTGACGACGGTGTTCAACGTCGGCCGCACGATCGACGTCGTCGTCGACACGGCGGCGGGCTGGAAATTTCGCAGCCGCACCGTCGTCTACGACAGCGAGATGATCCCCAACTCGATCATCTACCCGCTATGAGCGCAGCGTGGACCGCGGTCGCGACGCTCGACGATTTCGCGGCGAGCGACTCGATCGCCGTCGTCGCCGGCGGCCGCGAGGTCGCGCTCCATCTCGTCGGCGACGCCGTCTACGCGACCGCGAACCGGTGCACGCACGGCGAGGCGCTGCTCTGCGACGGCTTTCTCGAGGGCCACGAGATCGAGTGCCCGCACCACCAGGGACGCTTCGACGTCCGGACCGGCGAGGCGACCGCGGCGCCGGCCGAGGTCGCGCTCGCGACCTGGCCGGCGCGCGTCGTCGACGGCCGCGTCGAGCTGCTGATCGGCTGAGCCGGCGCGCTTGCGGCCGGGTTGGTATCGTCGCGACGGGAGACGAACGCGCGATGCCCCCCGTCATCACGAGCCTGCTCGACACCGATCTCTACAAGTTCACGATGTGGCAGGCGATGCTGCATCGGCACCCCGAGACGCAGGCCGAGTACACGTTCCTCTGCCGCAACGAGCCGGCGTTTCCGCTCGCCGAGCTCGTCCCCGAGATCGAGCGCGAGCTCGACGCGCTCTGCGCGCTGAGCTTTCGGCCCGACGAGCTCGCGTACCTGCGCCGCTGGCGCTTCATCCGCTCCGACTTCGTCGACTTCCTGCGCATCTTCCACTTCCAGCGCGACTTCATCAGCGCGCACGCCGGTCCCGACGGCAAGACGCTCGAGATCGTCGCCCACGGGCCGCAGGTGCACGTGATGGCGTTCGAGATCTTCGTGCTCGCGATCGTCAACGAGCTCTACTTCCGCCGCTTCGACGCGCAGGCGGCGCTCGCCGAAGGAAGGCGGCGGCTGGCGGCCAAGATCGCGCGCCTGCGCGAGTTCGCGAACGAGCCCAAGCGGGCGACGCCGTTCGAGTTCTTCGACTTCGGCGTCCGCCGGCGCTTCTCGCACGCGTGGCACCGCGAGGTGCTGGTGACGCTCAAGCGCGAGGTGCCCGAGTTCTTCAAGGGCGCCTCCGACGTCCTCTTCGCGCGCGACCTCGGCATCGTGCCGATCGGGACGATGGCGCACGAGTACCTGCAGACGTTCCAGACGCTCGGCGTGCGGCTGCGCGATTTCCAGCGCGCCGCGCTCGAGGCGTGGGTGCAGGAATACCGCGGCGACCTCGGCACCGCGCTCACCGACGTCGTCGGCATGGACGCGTTCCTTGCCGACTTCGACCTCTACTTCGCCAAGCTGTTCGACGGCCTGCGGCACGATTCGGGCGACCCGTTCGTCTGGGGCGAGAAGGCGCTCGCGCACTACGAGAAGCTGCGCGTCGACGCGCGCACGAAGCGGCTCGTCTTCTCCGACGGACTCGACTTCGACAAGTCGTTCGCGCTCTATCACCACTTCGCCGACCGCGCGCCGTGCGGCTTCGGCATCGGCACCAACCTGACCAACGACATGGGGCTGAAAACGCTGCACATCGTCATGAAGCTCACCAGCGCCAACGGGCAGCCGGTCGCGAAGCTGTCCGACAGTCCAGGCAAGCTGCTCTGCGACGACGAGACGTTTCTCGCCTACCTGCGCCAGGTCTTCCACGTTCCGGCGTGATGCGCGTCGGGCGCGTCGCTTGCCGCGACGTCGATCGACCTTCCAGGAGCAGCGCATGGGCGACCCGACGCAAGCCACGCCTTCCGCATCGACGAACAACTCGATGCCGGACACGAGCCAGGAGCCGGGCCACTACGGCGCTGGCTACGGCGAGCAGGTGCCCGAGGACGCGCCGCCGCAGCTCGGTCCCGCCACCGACGGCGACCGGCCGCCGGGCGCGCGTGACCAGCCCGCAGACGCGGGCGGAAGCGACGCGGCGACGGCCACGAGGGGCGCAGGCGACGACGGTGAAGCGGTCGCGTTCACTGCCGCCGACGTGCACGCGCGCGATCCCGAGCGGATGCCGACCGACGCAGCGCCGCAGAGCGACCAGGCGGCGCTCGCGTTCGAGCGCTCGTAGCGTCGCAGGGTCTCTTCGCCGCCGGTGCCGTCGGCGCGCCGGCAGGACTGTATATTCGTACAGCCCCGTCGCGCGCCGCCGTGCACCTCGACCGCAAACTCGCCATCCTTGCCGACGCCGCCAAGTACGACGCGTCGTGCGCGTCGAGCGGCACCGAGAAGCGCACGTCGCTCGGCGGCTCCGGCATCGGTTCGACCGAAGGCTCGGGCATCTGCCACAGCTACGCGCCCGACGGCCGTTGCATCTCGCTGCTGAAGATCCTGCTCACGAACTTCTGCGTCTACGACTGCCTCTACTGCGTCAACCGGGTCTCGAGCAACGTGGCGCGCGCGCGCTTCACGGTCGACGAGGTCGTGCGGCTGACGCTCGACTTCTATCGCCGCAACTGCATCGAAGGGCTCTTCCTCAGCTCGGGGATCATCCGCTCGCCCGACTACACGATGGAGCAGGTCGTCGAGGTCGCGCGCGTGCTGCGCGAGGAGCACGACTTCCGCGGCTACATCCACCTGAAGACGATCCCCGAGGCGAGCGACGAGCTGCTCGCGCGCGCGGGCAGATACGCCGATCGCCTGAGCATCAACGTCGAGCTGCCGACGGTGCAGTCGCTCGCCGCGCTCGCGCCGGAGAAGGACGGCGCGGCGATCCGCCGCTCGATGGCGCGGCTGCGCGTGCACATCGACGCCGCCAAGGACGCGGCGCGACCGCTGCCACCGACGTCGCAGCCGGCGCTTTCGCCGCGGCGCGCGCGGCCGCCGCGCTTCGCGCCGGCGGGGCAGAGCACGCAGATGATCGTCGGCGCCGACGCGACGACCGACACCACCATCCTCGCGACCAGCGCCACGCTGTACGGCGCCTATCGCTTGCGCCGCGTCTACTACTCTGCGTTCAGCCCGATCCCCGACGCAGCGCGCGCGTTGCCGCTGCGCGCGCCGCCGCTCGTCCGCGAGCACCGGCTCTACCAGGCCGACTGGCTGATGCGGTTCTACGGCTTCGCGCACGACGAGATCGTCGCCCCCGGCGGCATGCTCGCGCTCGACGTCGACCCCAAGCTCGCGTGGGCGCTCGCGCATCGCGAGCGCTTCCCGGTCGACCTCAACCGCGCGCCGAAGGAGCTGCTGCTGCGCGTTCCCGGGCTCGGCACGCGCGCGGTCGCGCGCATCGTCGCTGCCCGCCGCGTTCGCAAGCTCCGCTTCGTCGACCTCGAGCGGCTGCGCGTGCCGATCGCGAAGGCGCTGCCGTTCGTCGAAGTCGCCGATCACCGGCCGGGAAGAGCGCTCGACGCCGCCGATCTCGGCGCTCGACTCGGCGCGGCGGCACAGGCGCCTCGGCAGCGGTCGCTGTTCGACGGCATCGCCGCGGAACCGCAAGGAGCGCTAAGCTCGCCGCCATGACCGCGGACGCCGCCGCACCGTCGCTCGCCACTTCGGCGCAAAGCGGCGTGCGCACCGTGCGGCTCGCGAGCGCCGTCGACTTCGCCGGCTTCCGGCGCGCGTGCCGCGCGCTCTGGGCCGGGCAGGTCGCGCCCGAGCACGTCGTCTGGCAATGCGCCGACGACGCCGAAGGCGATCTCTTCGAGTCGCCGACCGAAGCGGCCGCCGGCGGGTCGACCGCGCCTGCGGTGCACGTTCCGCCGTGGTTCTTGCCGCTCGCCGAGAGCGCGAGCCTGCACCGCGATCCCGAGCGGTTCGCCCTGCTCTACCGGCTGCTCTGGCGGCTGCAGGTCGAGCCCGCGCTGCGCGGCGACCCGCTCGATCCCGACCGGCTGCGCGCC
>JASLGD010000229.1 GCA_030150305.1 Caldimonas sp.
GACCTGGATGTCACCGTGTCCTCGTGCAGCGCGATCAGCGTGGCTCAACCCGATCTTCATCTTTGCAAGAGAGACGGGGCGAAGACGATCAACTGGCAACTGACCCCGGGCGGCAATTACAAGTTCCGGGACGACGGCATCGACTTCAAGAATCTCCCCAACAACGAGGACTTTGATCCAGCAACAAAGCAGAAGGGTCCCTTCAAGTACACGTGGACCGACAATCTGCAAAACGGCGGAGGTCGAACGTTCGACTATTCCATCAAGCTCGTGGATTCGAACGGCCAGCGTTGCGACATCGACCCGCGAATCAGCAACGACTGAACGCGCGTCGACTCGGCGTTACGTTCGCTTCGCGGTCACGGCTGGCCACCAGCTGACGGAAGCTGACATGGCGGCCCTGCACGCGCTGCTGCTGACCGACGTCGTCAATAGCACACGACTGACTGAGCAGCTGGAAGAGTCTGCGGCGACCGCGCTTTGGTCCGCGCACGATAGGCTCGCACGAGACCTGATTCCGCTGTGGCGTGGCCGCGAGATCGACAAGACCGACGGCATGCTCGTGCTGTTCGATTCGGTCGATGACGCGGTCGGCTACGCACTCGCGTACCACGCGGGTCTTCGCGAGCGAGCGCTCGGCATCGAGGCCCGGGCTGGCATTCACTACGGTTCGGTGAGTCTGCGGCCAAATCCACCTGACGACATCGCGCGCGGCGCGAAGCCGATCGAGGTCGACGGTATCGCACTGCCGATGGTGGCGCGGATTATGGGCGTTGCTGCAGGGGGCCAAACGCTCTTGAGCGAGGACGCGAGGCGAGCGCTCGGGGCTTCACGCCATCGCATCCAGTCGCATGGACATTGGCGCCTGCACGGGATCGCCGAGCCGATCGAACTGTTCGAGGTCGCGCCCCAGGGCGCAGCGTTCACGCCTCCCGCTGACAGCGCCAAAGCGTTCCGCGTCGTGCGCCAGGGCGAGACTTGGCAGCCGGTGCGCGATCTCCGTCATTCCTTGCCCGCAGAGCGGGATAGCTTTGTCGGCCGGCGCGGCGAGCTCGACGCCCTTGCGGCGAAACTTCATGCCGGGGCGCGACTGGTTTCGGTGCTTGGCACCGGGGGCGTCGGCAAGACGCGCCTGGTCACGCGCTTTGCGTGGACGCGGCGAACCGACTATCCCGGAGGCGTGTGGTTCTGTGATCTCGCCCAGGCGCGCGATCTCAACGGCATCGTCTTCGCGGTTGCGCAAGGTCTGGAGGTTCCGCTCGGCCAGTCCGACCCGGTCGTGCAGCTCGGGCAGGCCATCGCAGGTCGTGGAGACTGTCTGGTCATCTTGGACAACTTCGAACAGGTTGCACGCTTGGCCGAGGACACGCTCGGGCGTTGGCTGGAGCGGGCGCCGCAAGCGCATTTTCTGATCACGACGCGAGAAGTGCTCGGCGTCGTCGGCGAGGAAGTGTTGGACGTGCCCCCGCTTGAAACGACCGACGCCGTCGAGCTCTTCCTGAAGCGCGCCGAAGCCGCGCGCCACAACTACGCGCCAGGCCGCGACGACTTGCGTGCGGTAGAACAGCTCACCAAGGTGCTTGACGGACTGCCCCTCGCGATCGAGCTGGCTGCGTCGCGCGTGCGAGTCATGGCACCGCGCACGTTGCTCGCGCGCATGAGCGATCGGTTCGACGTGCTCCTTTCGCACGCGGGTCGAAGCGATCGGCAGGCGACGCTGCGTGCCGCCTTCGACTGGTCGTGGGAGCTCCTCAGCGACGCTGAAAAGCGCTCGCTCGCAGGTCTCTCGGTATTCCGCGGCGGTTTTACGCTGTCCTCCGCGGGAGCTGTGATGGGCACGGGGTCGAACGGCTCCAAGCCCTCAGTCGTCGACGTGTTGCAGTGGCTGGTCGACAAGAGCTTCATCCGCCGAGTCAGCGATGATCGCTTCGATCTTCTCGAAAGCGTTCGCGAATACGCCGCACAGCACCTACGCTCGGAAGGACGCTTCGAAGGGAGCGGCCCGGCATGTGAGGCCGAGGCGCGCACCCGACACCGGCGGTTCTTCGCGGCGCTGGACGAACGAGAGGCGGTTGCCGATCGCTGCGCCTAGCTGCCCAATCTTCTGGAGGCCTGCGGAGCGGCGACAGAGGCAGGCGACTCCCGATCTGCCGTCGGCTGCCTGGTCTTGGCATGGACGGCACTCCGGCTCACAGGACCATACCGCGCCGCGGTCGAGCTCGCTGCACGTGTCGAGCGAATGTCAGCGCTGACCGAAAACGATAAGGCGTGGATGCACTGGGTCGCAGCAGACGCCTTGGATACGCTCGGAGACGTCGAGCCCGCTCGTCGGCACCTCGAGCAGGGTCTGCAGGTTGCGGATCAAGCCGGCGAGCGGCTATGCAGGGCACGACTGCTGATCGTTCGTGGAAGCAGGCAGGGCTTAGAGGGCGAGCTTGACGCCGCACTGGCGAGCCTGACCGAGGCGCGACATCTGAGCGAGGTCGAGCAAAACGAAGCGGCTCAGGCGGCGTCTCTGATCGTTCTCGGTCGACTGATGGAGTACCAATCGCGGTTCGCAGAGTCACGCAACTATTACTGGCAGGCGCTCGCTCTCGCGGCCGAGCGCGGCGACCTTCGGACCGAAGGGGGCGTCCTCGGCAACCTCGGCGGGATTCACCATGCCTTGGGCGAGGTGGAGCACGCGCGCAGCCACTACGAGCGTGCCCTCGCACTGGCCAGTGAGGTCGGCGATCGCCGCTGGGAGGGGAACGGGCGCTCCAACCTGGGCCTTCTCTACCAGGAGCAGGGCCGCAATGCCGAGGCGCGCGCGCAGTTTGACATGGCGCTGGCAACCGCGCGCGAAATCGGCCACGTTCGCCTCGTGTACATCGTGCTCTGCAATCTGGGCATTCTGCTCACCGCCGAAGGCCGGCTGGCCGAAGCAGCACAGCACCTCGAAGAGGCGGTCAAGGGCGCGATCGCGTCATCAGACCGGCGCGCCGAAGGACAGATCCGCGGCTATCTCGCGCTTGCCCTCGCCAAGCAGGATCGTATGCAAGAAGCTCGCGAGATGGCCGCTCAGGGGGAGGCCTTGCTGGTTGCCAGCGCCGACCCGCTCAGCCACGCGCTGCTTCTCTG
>JASLGD010000242.1 GCA_030150305.1 Caldimonas sp.
TAGATGTTGAGACGATGCGCCGCCGAGTGCCGCCAGGCGATGGCTGCCGATCGGCACTCCCGGCCGTGCGGCCGGGAGGCTTCTCTCAACGCTCGTCGGGCCGATCTCTCATGCCCGGGCGGCACGCATAGCTGCTTGCCGAGTTCACGTCGCCTCTGCCCAGGTATTGAGGAAACTCCGGGAACGCGCAGAGCGGACGCGAAAACAACGCACCGTTGATCCCCGGTGGGTTCGCTGGATTCTGCTTCCACGCGACAGTGGGATTGGAACGCGACCCGGGCGCCTCGTTCTGCTCCACCCATTTCGTGAGGGTCGTCAGGAGGTCGACGGAGTCCGCGCCGTTGCCGCCACCGCAGTGCTGCACGCCGGGGTCCATGTAAAGGCGGCTGTTCCTCGTGGCCGCCTCACGGTCTGCGCCGTGCAGGGCCTTCAGGAAATTGATGCTGACGTAGGAGGGCACGGTCGGATCTTCCCAACCGTGGAACAGGATCAGCTTCTTGCCTCGCTGCAGGAACCGGACGACGCCGTCGAGATCGCCGGTCATGCTGTAGACGCCGTCGAGCACGGCGGCGACATCGTCGAACTGCTTCGGGATGTCGTAGGCCAGCGGATTGACCGGCGCGGGCGAGCGAAACGCGAGCGCGAGAAAGCCGCCGCCGAGCCCGTTCGAGCTCGCGATCACGTTCGCCAGGTTCGTCGTTCCCGACCAAGGCGCGCCGACGACCTGATTGCCGAGCACCAACGGGCTGATGTAGCCCAGCACGCGGTTGACGTCGGCGTCACTCAGGCACGTCCCGTTCGCCGCGCCCGTGCAACGCATGCTCTGGACTACCTGCGGAATGTTGCATGCCTGCACGTTGCTGACGATGCCGTCGCGTACGCCGTCCAAGCCGTCGCACGCCTGCACCACGGCGTCGTGGAGCGCCGCCCCCTGCGTTGCGGTGATCGAGCCGAGCTGGACGGTCTGTGCCCACTTTGACGTCAGGCCCGGCATGTCGCTGCCGCCCACTTGGTCCCGGGCGTGGCCCCAGACGCCGTCGCCACCGACGATGCCGTCGAAGTAGTCGGCGAAGTTGGAAGCTGCAACCGATGCGTTCTTGCCGCCGTTCGAGCAGCCGGTGAAGTACCGGTACGTCGGCTGCTGTCCGTAGTAGCCCTGCATCAGGGCAGCGGCGACCAGGTGAGTGTCGAAGATCTTCGCCGTCGCATAGCTGAGACTGAGCGCCCGGTCGACAGCGAACGACGGCCCAGGGTGCAGCGCGCCGCGGTGACCGCCGTTGTCGGCGGTGACCACATAGCCGTTTGCGACGAGGTCGTTGCCGACGGCGCCAAAGGAATTGCCCGCGTGCGGGACCTGGCCGTCGAAGCCGCCACCGCCTGTCTGCAGGTAGCGGTTCTTCCAGTTGTCAGGGAGGTTGACCTGCACGTCGTGCTCGGGCGCAACCGTCGCGTTGACCTGGCAGTAGTTGCCCGACGGAGATGTCAGGTAGACCGCGCCCGTGATCGTCGTGTTGGGAATCGTCAAGCTCGGCAAGGCAGCGCAAGTCGCCGCGCCCGGGGCGCCGACGACATTGAAGGTCGCGCAAAGCAGGACGGCACAGGCCGCGACCCTGCCCACATCTCGCCGCCGATCGCGCGGGACCGCATCGTGGCCGACCGCTGCCGTAAAGATCTCCATCGCTGTCTCCTCTTCCAAGTTGTGGAACTCACGGGCTCGAGCAGGGCATCGGGCGCGTTCTTCGCCCGATGCGCACGGCCGGCTGCTGGTCCGGGGGGCTTCAGGAAACGTTCACGGCGCGGTGAGCGCTGCAGCGAATCCGAGCTGCCGGCCGACCGGTCGGTCGGCTGGCACGCACAATGTAGACACCGCATCCGCGCGGTGTCATCGGACAAACCCTCGACCCGCCGATGGCGCATGCAGCGTCATGCCCGCCCAAAGCACGATCTCTCGTCGATCGCGCGGAACTGCTGCGAGGACGCTTTAGTAAGATCGTCGCCGTGCAGCGCTCATCGCAAGCGACCCTGGCGGCTCCGATCATGCGGGGCCCGAATTACGAGAGCCAGCGCGAGATGATCCTGACGGCCGCGGCCGATCTGTTCGCGCGGCGCGGCTTTCACGCCACGACGATGAACGAAGTGGCCCAAGCCAGCGGCTTGTCCAAGGCCACCCTGTACCACTACTACCGGGACAAGAGCGAGTTGCTCGTCAGCATTGCCGATGGGCACGTCTCGAAGCTGGTGGAACTGTGCGACTCCGTTTATGGAGACGGATCGGTAGCACCTGCGGAGCGGCTGTCGGTGCTGATCGATCGTTTCCTCGTTGAATACTCGCAAGCTCAGAATTCCCACCGCGTGCTGACCGAAGACGTTCGCTTCCTGGAAGACATCGACCGCAACAAGATCCTGAACAAGGAACGCTACGTCGTCCAAACATTCGCGAACGCCATCGCTGTGCTACGGCCCGACGTCAAGCATTCGGCGCTGGAAAAGCCCTTGGCGATGCTGCTGTTTGGCATGCTGAACTGGATGTTCACCTGGCTGAAGCCCGAAGGACGTCTCAACCATGCCGCCATCGCGCCCGTGGTGCGAAGCCTGTTCCTTGACGGTCTTCACGGCCTCGAACTTCCAGCAGCCCGGAAGAAGCGGCGGATCTAAGACCTCTCGAGCGCACTTCAAAGGCGCGTTCGTGAGCAACTCTTGGCGCAACGAACAGGCCGATGCGGTGGATCGAAAGATCGAAGGAGAAACAATGCAGATCAAACGCTACGACAGTGGCAAGCGCATGAGCCAGGCCGTCGTCCACGCAGGGTTCGCGTTTCTTGCAGGACAGGTCGCCGATGACACGACTCAGGACGTGAAGGGACAGACCGCGCAGATCCTCGCCAAGATCGACCGACTGCTCGCGAAGGTCGGCTCGGACAAGAGCAGGATCCTGTCAGCGACCATCTGGCTCGCAAGCTACACGTCGTACAACGACGTGAACGAAGTTTGGGACGCTTGGGTCCCCGAGGGTGACGCGCCCGCGCGCGCTTGCGTCGAGTCGAAGCTGGCGCTCCCGCAGTACGTGGTCGAGATTGGAGTGATTGCAGCGGTATAGGGAGCGACCTGCTCCGCGCCGAACCCCGGGCTCGTCCGAGACGGTTGAGCGGCCGGCTTGCGTCCCGGAGTTCTCGCACGCTTTGCTCTTGTCCGTCAGGGCCTTCGAGCGGCCCCGACGCTCCTCTCGGCGTCCCGCCGCCGCCTATCTCGACAGTGACGCGGCAGCCTTCGCAATGAAGGCTGCGACCGCTTCGGGCTGCGAAACGTACACCGCATGGCTGCCGGGCACTTCGGTGACCGTTGCGCCGGCCCGCTGCGACATCTGGCGCTGCGCCGGCGGCGGGATCATCCGGTCGTCGGTGGCGACGAGGTACCAGCTGGGCTTGGAGCGCCATGCCGGCTGCGTGACTTCCCCTGCGAGGGCGGCGACGCCCCAGGGGACTTGCGATGCCGCCATGAAAGCCGCCTTCGGCTCGCTGACGTCGGCGGCGAACGAGGCTGCGAACTTCGCCGGGTCCAGCAGCAGGAAGCCGTCTTGCGGCGGCAGGATCGGCGGCACCGGGGCGCCGGGCGCCGGGTTGCTGATCAGAGAGGACACCGACTCGCCCTTGTCGGGCGCAAACGCCGCGATATAGACGAGGCCTGCCACTTTCGGGTCGGTCCCGGCTTCGGTGATGACGACGCCGCCGTACGAATGGCCGACGAGCAGGCTCCTGCCCGGCTGGGCGGCAACGACCCGCTTGGTGAACGCCACGTCGTCAGCCAGCGAGGTGGTTGGATTCTGGACCACGGCCACTTGGTGGCCATCCTTCTTGAGG
>JASLGD010000267.1 GCA_030150305.1 Caldimonas sp.
CACGCTCGCCGGCGAAGCGCGCGGCGTGCGTGGCGAGCTCGCCGGTGAGCACGCTCAGCCGCGGGTCGCTGCGCGCCGGCACGAGCGGCCTGCGGCCGAGCACGGCGACGCGCTCGGTGCGGCCGGGCGCGAGCAGCAGGTCGAGGAGCGCCCGGCCGATCAGCCCCGACGCACCGGCGAGAACGACGGTGGGCGAGTCGGCTGCGGGCGCGGGCACGCCGCGATGCTAGCGCTTGGGTCCGAGCAGGCGAGGGGTCGCGTTGCTGCGCTGGCCGTCACCGCGCGGCGCGTTGTCGCTGCGCGGACGGTCGCCAGGACGATGCGGCGCGCTGTCGCTGCGCGGACGATCGCCGCCACGGTGCGGCGCGTTGTCGCTGCGCGGTCGGTCGCCGGCACGAGGCGGCGCGCTGTCGCTGCGCGGTCGGTCGCCAGCACGATGCGACGCGTTGTCGCTGCGCGGACGATCGCCGCTGCGATGCGACGCGCTGTCGCTGCGCGGTCGGTCGCCGCGCGAGGCTGCGCCTGCGCGCGCAGCGCCGCGATCGCCACCGTGCGGTGCGTCGCGCCGCGGCCTGTTGCCGCGGCCCGCGCCCTCGCCGATCACCATCCGGCCGAGCACGATCGGCTCCGGGCGCTCGTGCTCCGGCGGCGCGAAGCCCGGGACGATCTCGATCGGGATCTCACGCCGGATCAGCCGCTCGATGTCGCGCATGAAGACGTTCTCGTCGACCGAGACGAGCGAGATCGCCTCGCCGGGCGAGCCGGCCCGGCCGGTGCGGCCGATGCGATGGACGTAGTCCTCGGGGACGTTCGGGATCTCGTAGTTGACGACGTGCGGCAGCTGGTCGATGTCGATGCCGCGCGCCGCGATGTCGGTCGCGACGAGCACCTGCAGGTCGCCGTTCTTGAAGTCGGCGAGCGCCTTCGTGCGCGCCGACTGGCTCTTGTTGCCGTGGATCGCCATCGCCGTGATGCCCTGCTTGACGAGGTGCTCGGCGAGCCGGTTCGCGCCGTGCTTCATGCGCGTGAAGACGAGCACCTGGTGCCAGTCGTTGCTCTTGATGAGGTGCGTCAGCAGGTCCTTCTTCAGCTCGCGGCCGACCGGGTGCACCTTCTGCGCGACGAGGTCGGCGGTCTGGTTGCGGCGCGCGACCTCGATCAGCTGCGGGCTGGCGAGCAAGCGGTCGGCGAGCGTCTTGACCTCGTCGCTGAACGTCGCCGAGAAGAGCAGGCTCTGCTTCTTCGCCGGCAGCACCGCGAGCACCTTCTTGACGTCGTGGATGAAGCCCATGTCGAGCATGCGGTCGGCCTCGTCGAGGACGAAGATCTCGACGTGCGAGAGGTCGACGGTGCCCTGGCCGTGGTGGTCGAGGAGGCGACCGGGAGTGGCGACGAGGATGTCGACGCCGCGCGCGAGCCGGTCGATCTGCGGCTGCATGCCGACGCCGCCGAAGACGACCATGCTCGTGAGCCTGGAGTGCTTGCCGTAGGTGCGCACGCTCTCCTCGACCTGCGCCGCGAGCTCGCGCGTCGGCGTCAGGATGAGGCAGCGGATCGGCAGCCGGCCGCGGCGGTCGCGCGCCGCGGGCTTCTGCATCAGGCGGTGCAGCAGCGGCAGCACGAAGCCGGCCGTCTTGCCGGTGCCGGTCTGGGCGCCGCCCATGACGTCGCCGCCCGAGAGCACGGCGGGAATCGCTTGCGCCTGGATCGGCGTGGGGGTCGTATAGCCGGCTTCGTGCACGGCACGCAGCAGCGGCTCGGCGAGGCCGAGGGAATCGAAGGACATTGGAAACGTTGGAGTTCGTCGGCCTGCGGCTCGCGTTGCGCGAGACCAGTCGATGCAGGCGGAGCGGGATCGAGGATCGCGTCGAGGTCGACTGGGAACACTGGCGACGCGAGGCGCGATTGTAATCGATCACCCGGTTCGCCCGACGACGAGGGTGTGACGCGTGTCGCGGGCGACCGCACGGGCGCGGGGCGGCGCCGCGCGGCCTCGCTCGCAGCGAGCGAGAATCCGCCATCCGCTCGCCGCGCAGCGGCTCGGTACGAGGACGTCGGCATGGCCTCCGGGAATCTTTCGATCCGCCAGCGTCTCGCGACGATCCTCGTCGCCGACGTCGCCGGCTACTCGCGCCTGATGGGGTCGGACGAGTGCGGCACCGTCGCCGCGCTCGACAGCGCGCGCGCCGTCTTTCGCAGCGAGATCGCGGCGCACCGCGGCCGCGTCGTCGACATGGCGGGCGACTCGGTGCTCGCCGTCTTCGACAGCGCCGCCGGCGCCGTCGACTGCGCGCTCGCCGTGCAGGGCGCGCTCGGCGAAGCGGCGTCGGCGGTGGCCGAGAGCTGCCGGATGCTGTTTCGGATCGGCATCCATCTCGGCGACGTCCAGGAGAAGGACGACGGCACGATCTACGGCGACGGCGTCAACATCGCGGCGCGGCTCGAAGGCCTCGCCGATCCCGGCGGCATCGCGGTCTCGGAGTCGGTCCTCGGCGTCGTCAAGCGGCGCGTCGCGGCGAGCTTCGACGACCTCGGCGAGCAGCCCGTCAAGAACATCGCCGAGCCGGTGCGCGCGTATCGCGTGCGCGCGGCCGCGGTCGCCGGCGTCACGGGCGAGAAGGCGGCCACGTCGGCTGCGCCCATCGCGCCGGCGAGCGCCGCGCGCGACCGCGTCGACAAGCCGTCGATCGCGGTCCTGCCGTTCGACAACATGAGCGGCGACCCCGAGCAGGACTTCTTCGCCGACGGCATCACCGAGGACATCATCACCGAGCTGTCGCGCTTCCGCGAGCTGTTCGTCATCTCGCGCAACTCGTCGTTCAAGTACAAGGGCAAGGCGGTCAACGTCCAGCAGTTCGCGCGCGAGCTCGGCGTGCAGTACGTCGTCGAGGGGAGCGTGCGCAAGGCGGGGCGGCGCGTGCGCATCACGGTGCAGCTGATCGACGCCGAGACCGACCGCCACCTCTGGGCCGAGCGCTACGACCGCGACCTCGAGGACATCTTCGCGATCCAGGACGAGGTGACGATGGCGATCGTCGCGGTCCTGCCGGGTCGCGTCGAGGCGGCGGCGCGCGACCGCGCGGCGCGCAAGACGACCGACAACATGGCGGCGTGGGAGTGCGTGCTGACCGGCAAGGTCCTGCACCACCGCAGCAACCGTGGCGACAACGCCAAGGCGCAGCAGCTGCTCGACCGCGCGATCCAGCTCGATCCGAACTACGCGCACGCGCATGCCTGGAAGGCGTGCGTGCTCGGCCAGACGTGGGTCTACAACTGGTGCGAGAGCAGGCTCGAGACGCAGGAACGGATCGTCGAGTCGCTCAAGACCGCGCTCGCGCTCGACGACAACGACTCCGACGTCCACCGCATCCTCGCCGCGCTCAACGTCATCCAGGAAAACTTCGACGAGGCGGTCTACCACCAGCGGCGCGCGCTCGGCCTCAATCCGAACGACGACCTCGTCGTCGTCCAGCAGGGCGAGATCCTGACCTGGCTCGGCCAGCCGGAAGAAGGCATCGAGTGGATCAGGAAGGCGATGCGCCTGAACCCGTACCACCCCGAGCGCTTCTGGAGCCACCTCGCGCGCGCCTGCTTCGCGGCGCGGCGCTACCGTGACGCGATCGACGCCCTCAAGTGCATTTCGGCGCCCGACCCGCTGCAGCGCGCGCTGACTGCGGGCTGCCACGCCCAGCTCGGCGACGCCGGCGCGGCCGACGAGCAGCGCCGGGCGGCGCTCGCCGCGGCGCCCGCGCTGACGATCGCCGAGGTCCTCGCGTCGCTGCACTACAAGGACCCGGCGCACCGCGAGCACCACCGGGAGAGCCTCGAGCGCGCCGGATTTCCCGCCTGAGCGCGGCGGCCACCCGCGACAGGCGACAATAGCGGCATTCGCCCGCGCGAGCCTCGCGCGGCGCTCCTTCCGAATCTCCTCTGTTTCCCGGGCGCTCGCGCCCGGCATCGCCATGGCTCAGTACGTCTTCACGATGAACCGCGTGGGCAAGATCGTCCCGCCCAAGCGGCAGATCCTCAAGAACATCTCGCTCTCGTTCTTTCCCGGCGCGAAGATCGGCGTGCTTGGCCTCAACGGCTCGGGCAAGTCGACGCTCCTCAAGATCATGGCCGGGCTCGACCACGACATCGAGGGCGAGGCGGTGCCGATGCCGGGGCTG
>JASLGD010000468.1 GCA_030150305.1 Caldimonas sp.
GGCGAAGAGCGCCGCGGTCGATGCCGGCGGCGCGCACTGAGTCGCGCCCGCGGCAACTCCGTCCGCAGCCGCGCAAGGCCGCGCGTCAGAGGACGAGGCGCGCCGCGTAGCCGGTCATCTCGAGGTAGCCGCGGCCGACGCGTCGGCCGCTCGCGTCGAGCAGGAGCGAGAGGCCTTCCCAGTAGATCGTTCCCGTGCTCGCGCGGCTGTCGAGTTCCTGGTCGTCCTGCAGCGCGCGCACGGTGAACGCGCCGGCGGGCGTCGTGACCTGCCACTCGACCGGATAGCGCGTCCCGGTCGCTGCGCTCGTCCACATCCGCTTCGGCACGAAGACGACCTCGCCGTCGGCGAACTCGCGCATCGCGCCGCCGCGCGGACGATGGCTGCCGCCGCTCCAGAGCGTGCCGCCGTCGCCGCGGCGGATGCGAAACGCCATCAACGCGCCGCCGTCGTCGAGGTTCATCCCGACCCAGTCCCAGCCGACTGCCGCGGGATCGAGGTAGGCATCGCTCCACTCGTGGTCGAGCCAGGCCCGACCCGCGACTTCGAACGCGCGACCGTCGAGCGCGAGCGTGCCGCGCGCCGCGAGCTGCGGCTCGCTGTAGTAGCGGCTGAACTGCGCGGCGCTCGGTCCCTTGCGCGAGGTGCCGGCGTCGCCTTGCAGCAGGACCGGCTGCGTCGCCGCGAGCGTCAGGTCGAAGACGAAGCCCGCCGCGTCGCCGACCGCGTGCGCGCGGTAGCGGCTCGCGCCGCTCGCGTCGGCGCGCTCCAGCCGCCAGTCGCCGATCGCGACGGCGGTGTCGTCGCTGCTCGCCTCGGCGATGCCGAAGCCGGCGCGCGCGATCCGCT
The DNA here is from genome assembly GCA_030150305.1 of Caldimonas sp. Classification (GTDB taxonomy): domain Bacteria; phylum Pseudomonadota; class Gammaproteobacteria; order Burkholderiales; family Burkholderiaceae_C; genus Schlegelella_A. Next base: position 850 of record JASLGD010000468.1, read on the forward strand.
GGTCGTGGCGGAGCTTGCCGCGCGCGAGGTCGCTGACGGCGGCGTGCGCGAACAGCAGCTGGCGCGCGGCGAACCGGCTCGTCTCGCCGCCGTGCAACGACGTCGGCACGCGAAAGAACGTGATCTGGAAGCCGACGGTGCCGCGCTCGCCCGCGTCGAGCGCGCCGGTGACGTACCACCACTCGCTGCGCGACTCGCGATGCGCGCCGAAGTCGCGCGGAAAGCGCAGCACCGTCGCGGGCCGCTCCACGGCGAGCGAGCGGCCCGCGCGCGCGGCGGCGAGCGCGGCGAGGAACGAGCGGCGCGACGGCATGCGCGAAGGATCGCACGCTGCAGACGTCGCGTCGCGCGCGTGGCGATGCCCCGGGGAACGCCGCTTGAAGCGCGCCATCGTTTCCACTAGTCTGGCCCGTTCCAGCCGTCGCGCGTTCGCGCATGCACCATCAAGAAGGAACTTCGATGAATCGCTCGACCGTTCGTGCTTCCGTCGTCCTCGCCAGCTGCGCCGCCGCCGCGGTGCTCGCCGCGTGCGGCGCAATGTCGTCGATGACGGGCGGCGGCTCGGGAACGACGTTCTTCGTCTCGAGCACGGGCTCGGGGCGCGGCGGCGACCTCGGCGGCCTGGCCGGCGCCGACCGGCTGTGCAGCTCGCTCGCGACCGCGGCCGGCGCCGGCAACCACGTCTGGCGCGCCTATCTCAGCACGCAGGCCGGTCCGGGCGGCCCGGGGGTGAACGCGCGCGATCGCATCGGCGCCGGCCCGTGGCGCAACGCCAAGGGCGTCGTCATCGCCAACAACGTCGCCGAGCTGCACGGCAACAACAACCTCAACAAGCAGACCGCGCTGACCGAGCGCGGCGACGTCGTCAACGGCCGCGGCGACACGCCGAACATGCACGACATCCTGACCGGCTCGCAGCCCGACGGCACGACGATCGCCGGCAACGTCGACACGACCTGCGGCAACTGGACGAAGAGCGGCGAGGGCGCGGCGATGGTCGGCCACAGCGACCGCACCGGCCTCGACGAGAGCGCGCCGGCGAAGTCGTGGAACTCGTCGCACCAGTCGCGCGGCTGCAGCCTCGAGGCGCTGAAGGCGACCGGCGGCGACGCGCGCATCTACTGTTTCGCCGCCAACTGACGAAGGTCGGCCGCGCCGGCCTTCGTCCTCCTGAGCGAAGCGAAGGACCTCACCGAGCTTCTCTGATTCCGCCATCCTGAGCGAAGCGAAGGATCTCATCGAGCGTCGCTGATCCCGGGCATCCGGACCGCAGCGAAGGATCTCGTGTCCCGCCGACATGCCAGCGTTCTCGACCCTCCTCATCGACCACGACCCCGGCGAGCGCCGCATCGCCCGCCTGCGTCTGAACCGCCCCGAGCGCCTGAACGCGATCGATATGCACATGCCGGGCGAGATCCGCGCCGCGGTCGAGTGGGCGGAGGCGAACGACGAGGTCCACGTGATCGTCGTCGAAGGCGCAGGCCGCGCGTTCTGCGCCGGCTACGACCTGCACGTCCTCGCCGAGGAGAGCCCGCGCTCGGGGCCGGTCGACAACCCGTTGCAGCAGGAAAAGCAGCCGTGGGACTCGATGGTCGACTACGCCGTCATGAAGCGCCACACCGAGGACTTCATGGCGCTCTGGCGGTCGCGCAAGCCGACCATCGCCAAGGTGCACGGCTACGCGGTCGCGGGCGGCAGCGACATCGCGCTTTCGTGCGACCTCCTCGTCATGGCCGACGACGCGAAGATCGGCTACATGCCGACGCGCGTCTGGGGCTGCCCGACGACGGCGATGTGGACGTTTCGCCTCGGCCCGGCGCGCGCCAAGCAGCTGATGTTCACGGGCGACGTCATCAGCGGCGTGCAGGCCGCCGACTGGGGGCTCGCCAACGTCGCGGTCCCTGCCGCCGAGCTCGACGCCGCGACCGACGCGCTCGCGCGCCGCATCGCCGGCGTGCCGCGCTCGCATCTCGCGATGCACAAGCTCGTCGTCAACCAGGTGATGCTGACGGCAGGGCTCGAGCAGGCGCAGACGCTCGCGACGGTGTTCGACGGCATCACCCGCCACAACCCGGAAGGCGTGTGGTTCCGCAGGCAAGCGCAGCTCGACGGCTTCAAGTCGGCGGTCGAATGGCGCGACAGCGGTCGTCCGATCCCCGAAGGCGACGAAGCGCGCGAGCGCATCGCCGAGCTCGAGCGTCGCCTCGCCGAGCGCGGCGGCGCACGCTGACCCGGTTGGCGCGCGTGCATTCGCGTCGCTCGCTCTGCGTCGCCGGCGCGCTCGTGCTCGCGGGCTGCGCGATTCCGCTCGACAACGATCGCCCGGCCGCCGCCGAGCTCGGCTCGACCGGCAAGCTGCGCGCGGCGATCAACTTCGGCAATCCGATCCTCGCGAGCCGCGGCGCCGCCGGCGAGCCGCGCGGCGTCTCGGTCGACATCGCGCGCGAAGCGGGGCGCCGC
>JASLGD010000471.1 GCA_030150305.1 Caldimonas sp.
GAGCGCGACGAGCTCGTCGACGAGGCGATCGAGGTCCCGCGCGACGAGGTCTAGCGCGAGACCGGTGACGACCGCCATCGCCGTGTCGATCACGTCCTGGCTCGTCCCGCCCCAGTGGACGTAGGCGGCAGCCGCGGGATCGCGCGCGGCGACGGTCGCGGTCAGCGTCTTGACGAGCGGGATCGCGACGCTGCCGGCGCTGCGCGCCGCAGCGACGAGGGCGGCGACGTCGACCGGCGCGCGCGTCGCGGCGGCAATCGCCGCCGCCGCATTCGCGGGCACCAGGCCTTCGGCGGCCTCGGCATCGGCCAGCGCCGCCTCGAACGCGAGCATCGCGGCGACGAGCGCGTCGTCGCTGAAGACGTCGAGCATCGCCTCGCTCGCGAGCGTGCGCGCGAAGAGCGTGGCGGTCACGCGCAGAGCGGCATCAGGTGCCGGCCGATTCGTGGCTGACGACTTGCGGCGCGAGCGCGCTCGCGAGCACCTTGTCGACGCGCTTGCCGTCGAGGTCGACGACCTCGAAGCGCCAGCCTTCCCACTCGACCCAGTCGGCCTCCTCGGGGAGGCGGCCGAGGAGCAGCATGATCATGCCGGCGAGCGTGTTGTAGCGGCCGCGGTCCTCTTCCGGCAGCTCCTTCAGCGCCAGGCGGTCCTTCAGCTCGGGGGTCGGGATGAGGCCGTCGAAGAGCCAGCTGCCGTCCTCGCGCTGCACCGCCCACGCGCCGGCGTCGGTATCGGCGCTGAACTCGCCGGTGATCGCCTCGAGGACGTCGCGCACGGTGATCATCCCCTGCACCTCGCCGTACTCGTCGACGACGAAGACGATCTGCGAGCTCGAGACGCGGAACTGCTCGAGCAGCTCCATCCCCGAGAGCGTCTCGGGCACGAACACCGGCGGCAGCAGGTCCTGGTTGACCGCGATCGTGCGGCCCTGGAGCGCCTGCTGCAGGAGCTTCTGGGCGCTGATGACGCCGAGGACGTCGTCGAGGCCGCCGCGGCAGACCGGATAGCGCGAGTGCTCCGATTCGCCGACGACGCGCTGGATGTCTTCCGCCGTCGCGGCGGCGTCGAGCCAGACGATCTCGGCGCGCGGGATCATCATCGAGCCGACCTGGCGGTCGTCGAGGCGAAAGACGTTGCGCACCATCTGGTGCTCCTGCGCCTCGATGACGCCGGCATCGAGCCCCTCCTCGAGGCTGGCGGCGATCTCCTCCTCGGTCACGCTGCGGTCGGGGTTGCCGCGGATGCCGAGCAGGCGCAGCGACGCCTCGGTGCACCACGACAGCAGCCGCACGAACGGCCGCACGATGACCGACAGCCACTCCATCGGCCGGGCGACGTAGCGCGCCACCGCCTCGGGGTACTGGATGCCGATCCGCTTGGGCACGAGCTCGCCGAAGATGATCGTCAGGAACGTGATCGCGACGACGACCATCGCCGTCGCGCTGATCTCGGCGGCGCGGTCGCCGAGCGCGAAGTCGGCGTGCAGCCAGCGCGCGAACGGCGCCGAGAACGCGGCGTCGCCGACGATGCCGTTGAGGATGCTGATCGAGGTGATGCCGATCTGCACCACCGAAAGGAACTTGGTCGGGTCGTCGTGCAGCGCCATCGCGTGCCGCGCCCCTGAGTCGCCGGCCTCCACCATGACCTGGAGCCGCGCATTGCGGCTCGCGGTGAGCGCCATCTCCGACATCGCGAACAGCGCGTTCAGGACGATCAGGAACAGCAGGAGGGCGACGTCCATGCGGGCGCGGCAGAGGCGGGCCAACGAGCGTAGCAGAATCGCATCCGTGCCCGCCCTCGCCCGCCCCGAGCCCGACCGCACCGCCGGTCCGTGCCGTCGCCCGGCGGCGTGAACTACCTCGTCGGCGATCTCCAGGGCTGCGCCGACGCGCTCGAGCGGCTGCTCGCGGCGATCGCGTTCTCGCCGTCGCGCGACCACCTCTACGTCCTCGGCGACCTCGTCAACCGCGGCCCGGCGTCGCTCGCGACGTTGCGCCGCCTGCGCGGCCTGGCCGCCGCGGCGAGCTGCGTCCTCGGCAATCACGACTGGCACCTCCTCGCGGTCGCTGCCGGCGTGCGGCCGCGGCACCGCAGCGACACGCTCGACGACGTCCTCGACGCGCCCGACCGCGAAGGCTGGCTCGAGTGGATCCGGCAGCGCCGGATGGCGATCCACGCCGACGGCTGGCTGATGCTGCACGCCGGCGTCGTCCCGCAGTGGGACCTCGCGACCGCGCTCGCGTGCGCCGGCGAGCTCGAGGCGGCGCTGCGCGAACGCGAGCCGCGCGAGTTCCTCGGCGCGATGTTCGGCAACACGCCGGCGCGCTGGAGCGAAGCGCTCGCCGGCGACGAGCGGCTGCGCTTCACGCTCAACACGCTGACGCGGACGCGCTTCGTCGCCGCCGACGGCACGCTCGAATTCGCGACCAAGGATGGCGCCGGCGCAGCGCCGCCCGGCCACTTCGCGTGGTTCGACGCACCGGGTCGGCGCACCGCCGGCGTGCCGATCGCGTTCGGCCACTGGTCGTCGCTCGGCTTCGTCGAGCGCCCCGACCTGCTCGGCCTCGACACCGGCTGCGTCTGGGGCGGCAAGCTGAGCGCGGTGCGCATCGACGGCGGCCGGCGCGATGTCGTCCAGGTCGCGTGCGCGGGCAAGCCGCACGGCTGACCAACGGGCGCGAGCGGCCAAGCTCGCGCAAGGCTCGCATGCGCGGCACAGGCTGACGCAAGGCTGACCGCGCGTTCGCGTCGCGCCGCCGTCATCAATCGGTGGGGCGACCCCGCAAAGCGGGGGGATCGCAGCGGCGGGCATTGGGGGCACGATCCGACGCCTCAAAAACAAGCCCTGTGGAGGATCGAGATGAGCAAAGGAACTCGCGACGGCGGCATTTCCATGCACGTGCAGCTCGCACGCGTCATCGGAGTGATCGCCCTCTGTGCGCTCGCGTCGTGCGGCGGCGGTGGCAACTCGACGACGATCACGCCGCTCCCGGGCGGCGGCGGCGGTGGTGGTGGCGGCGGCTGCGCGGCTGCCGGCGTCACCGGCAACGCGTACCTCGGCCCGATCGTCGGCGCGACGGCGAGCCTCTTCAACGTCAACGCCGACGGCACCAACAACGGCGCCGCGATCGAGAGCGTGACGACGACGGCGACCGGCTTCGCGTTCACGAATTCGATCACCGGGCCGGCGCGGATCTGCGTCACCGGGGGGACGTACACCGACGAGGCGACCGGCGCGACGCAGACGAACACCCTGACGCTGTGCGCTCTCGTCGGCGTCGCGACGAGCTCGGTCTTCATCACGCCGATGAGCTCGTTCGTCGACGAGATCGTCAAGGGCCAGCTGAAGCTGATGCCGGCGCCGACGGCGACCGACTTCACGACCAACCTCAACGCTGCCAACACGCTCATCAACTCGGTGTACTCGCTCGGCGCCAACGTCGACACGCTGCAGCCTTCGTTCGACAAGAACGACGGCACCGCGCACCCGGACCAGTACAAGGTCGGCGCGCTGCTCGGCGCGTACTCGCAGCTGATCGCCGATTACCTCGCGCGCTGCGGCGGCGACCGCCACGAAGTGCTGCGCGCGCTGCTCGCCGACATCCGCGACAAGATCTTCGACGGCAGGACGCTCGACACGACGGGCGCGGAAGTCAACGTCACCTTCACGTGCAACGGCGCGACGGCGAACCTGCCGGTCGGCACCGGAACGGCCGACCTCGTGACCGCGTTCACCGAGTTCGCAGCCACGACCAACGGCCAGGCGATGGACATCGCGGGCAACCGCAACGTCGTCGACGCCGTCAAGGCGGGTGTCACGGGCGGTCCTGCCGCGCCGCCGGCGGTGAAGACGCTGCCGAGCCAGGGCCTGATCGCGATCGACCCGATCCACAACGTCGGCTACGTTCCGATCTACACCCAGGACGCGTCGGGCAACGGCCAGATCGCCGTCGTCGATCTCACGGTCGGCGCGACGAACCCGATCCTGAAGCTCATCTCGCTGCCCGGGACGGCGACCGCGATCGCGTCGAACTTCTTCGGCGACAACGCCCGCGTCTACGTCCTCGCGGCCAACGGCGGCAACGTCGTCGTGCACGTGATCAAGGCGGCCGACAACACCGTCGAGTTCAGCATTCCGGCGACCGGCCTCGACTTCTTCGGCTCGTTCGGCGGCATCATCGTCGACGGCGCGCGCAACCGCGTGATCGTCGCCGGCAGCTCGACGATCGGCGTGCTCGACATCTCGACCGCGACGCCGACGTGGAAGGCGAACTCGGTGATCAACGTCCAGGGCACCGACTCGCTGTCGCTGAACCCGCAGACCGGCGTCCTGTTCGTCTCGTCCGACGGCACGATGGTGACGATCGACTCGCTCGCCACGCCGATGACCCAGCGCAGCTACTCGGCGAGCCTGGGCACCACCGACGGCGTCGCGTTCGACAGCCTGACGGGAATGATGATCATCACGCCCGAGTTCGAGGACAAGGCGTGGGCGATCAACATGAACGAGCTGCCGGCAACCGGCACGGGGCCGGCGCCGACGTTCCTCGTTCCCGGGATCGGCTTCTCGGCTCCGGTGGGCGAAGGCCCCGGCGGACAGGTCGCGGTCAACGTGCTGACGCACCAGGCGCTCGTCGCCGACGAGTTCGGCCACAACCTGCGCCTGGTCCAGCTGCCGACGGCGCCGATCACCGGCGCGGCCACCGCGACCAACGCGTTCACGATCGCCGCCACGACGCTGCCGAAGCCCTCGATCAGCGGCACGCCGACGCAGCTCGGCATGCGCGGCGATCCGAACTCGGTGACGATCGACACGGCACGCAACTTCGCGTACGTGCTCGCGGACACGCAGCCGAACTTCCACGGGTTCAACGTCAACTACCCGCTCTTCCTGGTGCGCATCGACCTGAGCGCGCCGGGCACGGCGCCCAACACGACCTGGGCGCCGAGCATGCAGACGATCCAGATGCCGTGATCGCCGCGACCCGCGGCGCGCCGCGGGTCGTCTCCGAACAGCGAGAAGCCCCGCCGCGGCGGGGCTTCTTCTTTGCGTTCGAGCGGCGCTGCGCTCAGAGGTCGACGTGGAAGTGCGACATCATGCACTTGTCCTCGTGCTCGAGGATGTGGCAGTGGTACGCATAGTCGCCGCTGAACCCGCTCGGGTAGTGCACGAGCAGCTCGACCATCCCGCCGGACGGGATCTGCACCGTGTCCTGGCGAGCGAAGCGATCGAGCGCGAGGTCGGACGGCGCGAGCTCCACGAACTGGCCGCTGTCGTCAAGCGTCCAGCGCCGCAGCACGACGAAGTTCACCAGGTGGATGTGGAACGGGTGCATGTCGGGCGTTCCCGCTGCCGGATCGAGCGGCTGGCTGTTGTTGAGGTTGGCCACGTACCAGCGCTCATACGTGCCCGCGCGCGCGCTGATCGTCGGCGCGTGCAGCGCCGGATATGCCTTGGCGAGCGTCACGTCGGGATTGACCTCGTCCGCGAAGAAGCTGCGCCGGGCGAGCCGGTAACCCTGCGGCGTCGACGACGGCGCGCCAGGCGCGGGCTCGCTGGCGGTCGCGAGGTCGATCGCGAACGGGATCTGCCAATCGCTGCCGCCATCGGCCATCTCGAAGATCTGCACATCGGCGAAGCCGCTGATGCCGTTCACGGCCTGACGGAGCTCGAGGCCGAGCGTGTTGCTGACGAGAAGGACGAGTCGATTGGCGCCGAGCGCAACGCCAGGCAGCAGGCCGAGCGCGGCGCCGTCCCACGCGAAGTCGTCGTCGGCAGCGGCGGCGTCGAGCACCGCGTCGAGCGACGCGACGCCCGGCGGCGCCGGAAGCGCGGCCGCGCCGAGCGTCACGCTCGCGATCAGCGCGATCGGATCGGAGAGCGCGCCATAGAGCGTTCGATCGGCGGCGTCGAAGTGCGCGTTGGTCGGCGGCAGCACCGAATCGGCGAACGTCGTGTAGATCGCCTCGAGCGTCGTCGCGTCGACGGCGAGATGGCCGAGCAGGACGAGGTTGACGAGCTCGACGCGCTGCACCGACGCCGGCAACGACGAGAGGTCGACGAGGACGTCGCGCCGCTGTGCAGGTCCGATGACGACGACATCGGTGTCGGTGAGCGCCACCGAGCGGCTCGCGAGCCCGCCGTCGCCGCCGATCAGGCGAATCGCCGACGAGTACCAGACCCGACCGCTGCCGGCGGCGATCGCGTCGGGGTCGCAGAGCGCGAGCGCGTAGGTGCGGGCGCTCGCGACGTTGAGCACGCGCAGACGCCAGACGGCGCGGTCGAGCGCAAGCGCGGGCGACGGATGGGCGTTGACGAAGTTGACGTTGCCGAGGAACTCGGGACGCCCGATCGCATCGTCGGAGCCGACCACGACGAGGCTCGCGTCGTGCGGCATCCCGGCGTCGTAGTCGAGCCCGGTCTGGTCGGCGGTGAGGATGCGGTCGTTGATCGCGAGCAGCAGCTCGCGCGAGCGGCCACCGATCAGCGCCAGCAGCGCGTCGTCGGCAGCGTCGCGGATGCAGTACGCGCCGGCGAGGCCGGCATGCACGTGCCGGCCGACGCGGTCCATCGCGTGGTCGTGATACCAGAGCAGCGTGGCGCGCTGCGCATTCGGATAGAAGAACGCGGCGCTCGTCGCGAAGCCGTACGGATTGGCGGCGAAGCCGAGCGGCGCGAGCGGCCAGCCGTCGGCGCCGCCTTGCACGCGCGCGCCGTGCAGGTGGACCGCGACGCCGACCGGCGACTGCGTCACCACCTTGCCGCAGACGCCGAGATCGAGCGGCACGTTGATCGGCGGATCGGCGAGGCGGGCGGGCTGCGTCGGCGAGCGGCCGATCGTGTTCGTCCACGTCACCGTGCACGGCACGCCGCGTCGCATCTCGAAGACCGGGCCGAAGGCGTTGCCGAGGACGGCGTCGGCCGGAGTCGAGGCGTCGGCAACATAGACCCAGGCGTTGGCCTGCGCCGGAGTCTTGCCGACGACCCATTGCACCTGGCGCGCCTGGATCGACATCGACAGCGTCGTCGGCGCATCGAGCACGACCGGGTCGGCTGCCGTGACCACCGTGGGCGCCGCGCTGCCGCCGCCCGCGCCGCTGTCGCCGCCGCCGCCGCCGCACGACGTCAGCGCCGTCACCGTGCCGCCGAGCATCCAGCTGCCGCTCCACGCGAGCACGCTGCGCCGCGTGACGCCGACGCCGACAGGCGCAGCCTCGCGCCGATCCCTCTCTTTCACGCTCACCTCCTCGTGCCCTCGCGGATCAGCGCGCGAGTGTGGGTGGGCGGCGGCGCCGCGGCAAGGGTCGAGACGACCCGCATCCGGGGGAGGCGGTTCGGCGTACTGTCACCAACCCTGCGACGATGACGACTCCGTGACGCCTCTCGGTCTTCGTTTCCGGCACCGCGCCACGCGCACGGTCGTCTGGCTGCTCGCCGTGCTGTTGCCGCTGCACGCGGCAGCCGCGAGCGCGCTCGCCGTGCGCGGGCCGCTGCACGTCCATCGCGCTGCGGCGCTCGTCGTCCTCGAGGACGTGCGGCGGGCGGCGACGGCGCACGACGTCGCGGTCCGGCATCTCGCGCTGCCGTTCGGTCACTTCCACGCCGCTCTGCCCGAGCGGCACCGCCACGCGATCGGCGACACCAGCGTCGTCGCGATCGACGACGGCGGATCGGCCGCGCTCGACGGCGACGGCGCGCTCGCCGCCGCAGCGCTCGCTGCCACCGCAGGCGCCCCGGCCGCGCGCTTCGTCTGGTCGGAGCCCGCGCTGCGCGAGGTCCGCGCGACGCGAACCGCCTGGACGCCGCGCACGCACGATCCAGCACCGCCCGAACGCCCGCCGATGCACGGCTGAACGCCGCGCTGCCCTCGCAGCGCTTGCAGTGCGCGGCAACACCCGCGCATCCCTCGTGCTCCGCAACGAGCGTTCTCGATGTTCGCGTTCGACCATCCGCGCGCGGCGCACACCGCGCGCATCCGCACCGCAGCCGTCGCGGCGCTCGGCGTCGCCGCCGTCGGCGTCGCCCTCGCGCAGGCGCCTGCCGGCCCCGGCGAAGCGGCCGTGCCGCCGAGCGCGGCGGCCGCGTCGGCTCCGGCGGCGACGCTCGTCGCGGCGACCGAGCTCGCGCCCGTCGAGGTTCGCGGTCACTACCTGAACGCGCTCGCCGACGGCGATGCGGCGAGCGCGGGCAGCGTGACGCAGGACCTGATCAAGAACCGCCCGACGCTGCGCCCCGCCGAAGTGCTCGAGTTCGTGCCCGGAGTCATCGTCACGCAGCACAGCGGCGAGGGCAAGGCGAACCAGTACTTCCTGCGCGGCTTCAACCTCGACCATGGCACCGACTTCGCGACGTGGGTCGACGGCATGCCCGTCAACATGCCGACGCACGCGCACGGTCAGGGCTACAGCGACCTCAACTGGCTGATCCCCGAGCTCGTCGACCGCATCCGCTACCGCAAGGGGCCGTACGCCGCCGACGACGGCGACTTCTCGTCGGCGGGATCGGCGCGGATCGCGCTCGTCGACGCGCTGCCGCGCGGCGCGGCGTCGCTCACGCTCGGCGAGGACCGCTACGCGCGCGCGCTCGTCGCGTCGTCGAGCCCGTTCGAGCGCGGCAGCCTGCTCTACGCGCTCGAAGCGGCGCACGACGACGGCCCGTGGGAGCATCCGGAGCGATTCCATCGCCTCAACGGCGTCGTGCGCTACGCGTTCGGCGACGACGACCGCCATGCCTCGGTCACGGCGATGGCGTACGGCGCCGGCTGGAACGCCAGCGACCAGATCCCGACGCGCGCGGTCGCGAGCGGCATCGTCGGCCGCTTCGGTGCGATCGATCCGAGCGACGGCGGAACGACCGCGCGCGCCAGCGTCTCGCTGCAGGCGTCGCGTCGCTACGACGACGGCGTCCTGGCGCTCAACGCGTACGCGATCGCGTCGCGCCTCGACCTCTGGTCGAACTTCACGTACTTCCTCGAGCATCCGGTCGACCTCGACCCGAGCGCGATCGCCGGCGACCAGTTCCGCCAGTCCGAGCGCCGCCTCGTCCTCGGCGGCGGCGTCAGCCGCTCGTGGAGCGTGCCGCTCGGCGGGCGCGCGTCGACGACGACTCTCGGCGTGCAGCTGCGCCACGATCGCCTCGATCCGGTCGGCCTCTACGCGACGGTCGACCGCGAGCTCGTCGGCGTCACGCAGGAGAGCCGGGTCCGCGAGACGAGCGTCGCTGTCTACGCCGAGAACGACCTCGAGTGGACGCCGTGGTTGCGCAGCGTCGCCGGCGTGCGCGCCGACCGCTTCTTCGTCGACCACACGAGCTCGATCGCGGTCAACAGCGGCAGCGCGAGCGCGGCGCTCGTCTCGCCGAAGCTCTCGCTCGTCTTCGGGCCGTGGGCGAGGACCGAGACGTTCGTGAACTACGGCTTGGGCTACCACAGCAACGACGCGCGCGGCGTCACCGCCAAGGTCAAGCCGAAGGAGTTCGCGACCGATCCGACGAGCCCCGATGCCGTCGCCGAGCCGTCGCCGCTGCTCGTGCGCTCGAAGGGCGGCGAGCTCGGCCTGCGCAGCGAGCTCGTTCCCGGCGTGCAGGCGTCGCTCGCGCTCTGGCGCCTTTCGCTCGGCTCGGAGCTCGTCTTCGCGGGCGACGCCGGCGACACCGAGGCGAGCCGGCCGAGCCGCCGCGACGGCATCGAGCTGAGCGCGCACGCCGTCGCGTCGCGCTGGCTGCTGCTCGACGCCGACCTCGCGCATTCGCGCGCCCGCTTCACGATCGACGATCCGGCGACGCCGGGGCGCTTCATCCCCGGATCGGTCGAGGACGTGGTCTCGCTCGGCGCAAGCGTCGTCGACCTCGGGCGCTGGTCGGGGCACGTCCAGCTGCGCTACTTCGGGCCGCGGCCGCTGATCGAGGACGACTCGGTGCGTTCGTCGTCGACGACGCTGGCGTCGCTGCGCATCGGCTATCGCGCGACGCCGACGGTGCGCATCGCGCTCGACGTCTTCAACCTCTTCGACCGCAAGGCGAGCGACGTCGAGTACTACTACGCCTCGCGGCTGAAGGGCGAGCCGGCGGCGGGAATCGCCGACGTCCACTTCCATCCGGTCGAGCCGCGGCGCGTGCGATTGACGATGTCGGCAGCGTTCTAGCGACGACGACGGCAGCGTTCGCAGCGACCTCAGGCGAGGTTCTCCGCGGTCAGGATCTCGACGTGGGGGTTGGTCACCGCCAGCGCGCCGCGCAACCCTTCGCAGGCCGAGCGCAGCACGCGCGCCGCCGTCATCACGGCGTAGTACACGTCCTGGTGGAGCACGTACGAGAGCGCGTTCGACATCAGCATCGTGCGATGCGTCTCGAGCAGATCGTGGGCGGCGAAGCAGACGCCGTCGTCGTAGCCGAGCTCGCCGAGCGCGCGGTGCACGCCCCAAGAGCCCGGGCCGACGTTGTAGAGCGCGTCGACGCGGCCGCCGATCGCGGCGGAGTCGAGCGCGCCGCGCGCGAGCTGGTACGCGTCGTCCTCCGCCTCGGGGACGTCGTTCACGCGCACGAGCTCGGCGTTCGGGAAGCGCTCCTCGAGCACCTGCGCGAAGCCGATCCGGCGGTCGATCTCGGCTGCGAACCGCGTCGCCGGCGAGAGCAGCGCACAGCGCCCGGAGCGATCGCGCGGCAGCGAGCGGCCGAGGAGCAGGCCCGCGGTGCGGCCGGCGGCGCGGTTGTCGGCGCCGACGAACGTCTCGCGCATCGAGCCGGGCACGTCGGAGAACAGCGTCACCACGTGGACGCCGCTGCGCACCAGCGCGTTCACGGCGAGCTTGACCGGCGGCACGTCGGGCGCGAGCAGCGCGATGCCGTCGAAGTCGCCGAGGCCGCTGAGCTCCGCGGCGAAGTCGGCTGCCTGCGTCGTCGCCAGGCGATGCGTCACTTGCGTGATGTGCTGGTGGCGAAAGTCGCCCGCGGCCTGCGCGATCACGCGATCGACCATGTCGAAGAAGCCGCGGCGGTTCGCGGGCAGCACGAACGCGAACCGGTAGTTGGGCGTGAGCCGCGGACGGCCGCGGACCGGAGCGCCGGCGCCGAGCGAGGCGACGGCGTCGCGCACCTTCTGCACCGTTGCCGGGTTCACTCCGGGGCGGTTGTTGAGCACCCGGTCGACGGTCGCGGTGCTGACTCCCGCCGCCTGTGCGATGTCGGTGATGGTCACCTTGGCCGCCATAAATCAATCGTAACCGGTCGGTCGCCTCGCGGCGGCCAAGCGAAGACCGCCGAGGTCGATCCGCTGAGGGTTTCCACTCGTTGATTGATTTATTTGCGCAAATACCATCAACCGCAGGCCGATCGTCTCGGACGCTGTCCCCGACAGCCCAAGGCGACTACGACTCGTCGCGGGATGCATCGGCCCGTCCTGCTCCTGCAAGCGACATCCAAGGAGACGCAGATGAGGCATTGGAAAGCGAGCGCCTGGGCGCTGGCGGCAACCCTTGGCCTGTGTTCGGCCGCGCACGCGCAGCAAAAGCAGATCACGCTCTGCTGGGCGGCGTGGGATCCGGCCAACGCGCTGGTCGAGCTGTCGAAGGACTTCACCGCCAAGACCGGCGTGCAGATGAAGTTCGAGTTCGTGCCGTGGCCGAACTTCGCGGACCGCATGCTCAACGAGCTCAACTCGAAGGGGAAGCTCTGCGACCTCATGATCGGCGACAGCCAGTGGATCGGGGGCGCGGCCGAAAGCGGCCACTACGTGAAGCTCAACGATTTCTTCGCCAAGGAAGGAATCAAGATGAGCGACTTCATGCCGGCGACGGTGCTCGGCTACTCCGAATGGCCGAAGAACACGCCGAACTACTGGGCGCTGCCGGCGATGGGCGACGCGGTCGGCTGGACGTACCGGCGCGACTGGTTCGAGCGCGCCGACATCAAGGCCGAGTTCAAGGCGAAGCACAAGCGCGACCTCGCACCGCCGAAGACGTGGGACGAGTTCAAGCAGGTCGCCGAGTTCTTCCAGGGCAGGAAGATCGACGGCAAGACCGTCTACGGCGCGTACCTCTTCACCGAGCGCGGCTCCGAGGGCATCACGATGGGCGTCACCAACGTGATGTACCCCTACGGCTTTCGCTACGAAGCCGAAGGCAAGCCCTACTCGATGGACGGCGTCGTCAACTCGCCCGACGCGGTCAAGGGCCTCGAGTTCTACAAGGCGCTCTACAAGTGCTGCACGCCGCCGGGCCTGACGAACGCGTACATGCAGGAAGGCCTCGACGCGTTCAAGTCGGGCCAGGTCGCGATGATGATGAACTGGTTCGCCTTCTTCCCGGGCCTCTACAAGGACCCGAACGTCGGCGGCGACAAGATCGGCTTCTTCGTCAATCCGTCGGCCAAGGGCAAGGGCGTCCAGCTCGGCGGCCAGGGCATTTCGGTCGTCGCCTACTCGCCGAACCGCAACGAGGCGCTCCAGTACATCAAGTGGTTCGCGTCGCCCGAGGTGCAGAAGAAGTGGTGGGCGCTCGGCGGCTATTCGTGCCACAAGGCGGTGCTGCAGGACCCCGGCTTCGTGAAGAGCGCGCCGTTCGCCAAGGAGTTCCTCGACTCGATGAACATGGTCATCGACTTCTGGGCCGAGCCGTCGTACGCGCAGCTGCTGCTCGCGATGCAGAAGCGCACGCACGACTACGTCGTCGCCGACAAGGGGACGGCCAAGGAAGCGCTCGACGCGCTGATCGTCGACTGGAAGAAGGTCTTCAAGGACGACGGCAAGATCAAGCCCTGAGCCGCGGGCCGGTCGAGCGGCGGCGATGAAGAGCATGACCAGCGGTGCGATCGCGCATGCCGCGGCGCTCACCCCCGCGCCCGTCGCGGAGCGCGTGCGCGGCCTCTCGGATCGCACGCTGGCGTGGCTCTTCATCGCGCCGACGATGGTGCTGCTGCTCGCGATCAACATCTTTCCGCTGATCTGGACGATCCGGCTCTCGTTCACCAACTACCGCGCGAACCGGCCGAACGCGCCGCTGCTCTCGGTCGGCATCGATCACTACGTCTCGATCCTGAACGACCCCGACGTCTGGGCCGCGATGCAGGCCACTGCGCACTTCGTGCTGTGGACGCTGCTGCTGCAGACGACGATCGGCTTCGCGCTCGCGTGGCTGATCGACCGGCGCTTTCGCAGCCACGGCTTCTGGACCACCGTGATCCTGATCCCGATGATGCTGTCGCCTGCGGTGGTCGGGAACTTCTGGGCGTTCCTCTACCAGCCGCAGATCGGGCTGTGGAACTACGCCGTCGCCTATCTGAGCGGCGTGCCGCCGAGCTCGTTCGAGATGATCGGCTCGGTACGGCTGGCCCCCTGGGCGATCGTCATCGTCGACACCTGGATGTGGACGCCCTACGTGATGCTGATCTGCCTCGCCGGGCTGCGCTCGATCCCGAACCACATCTACGAGGCCGCCGAGGTCGACCGCGCTTCGCCGTGGCGCCAGTTCTGGTCGATCACGCTGCCGATGGCGATGCCGTTCGTGATGCTCGCGGTGCTCTTTCGCGGCATCGAGAACTTCAAGATGTTCGACATGGTCAACCTGCTCACTTCCGGCGGGCCGGGCTCGACCACCGAGCTGGCGTCGATCACCCTGAAGCGCGAGGCGTTCGAGAAGTGGCGAACCGGCTACTCGTCGGCGTTCGCGATCATCCTGTTCGTGACGGTGTTCGGCCTCGCCAACATCTACGTCAAGGCGCTCAACCGCGTCCGCAGCCGCTGACGAGGCCCGCATGCGCAAGCACATCCGTCACGCGCACTCGGTCGTCGAGCCGACCGCGGCGACGCGCGGCATCGCCGGCACGGTCGTCGTGCTGTACGCGCTGCTCACGATGCTGCCGCTGGCGTGGATCTTCCTGACCGCGTTCAAGAGCGGGCCCGACTCGATCGCGTACCCGCCGAAGGTCGTCTTCACGCCGTCGGCCGAGGGCTTCTGCAACCTGTTCACGACGCGCACGCGCCAGACGCCCGAGTACATCGCGACGCTGCCGCCGCCGGCGACGGTGTGCGACCGCGTCAGCCGGGCCAACCACATGGTCGTCGCCGGCGCGTCGAATTACGTGCCGCGCTTCGTCAACTCGCTGATCATCGCCTTCGGCTCGACGGCACTCTCGGTGCTGCTCGGCGTGACGGCCGCGTACGCGTTCTCGCGCTTTCGCGTGCCGCTGAAGGACGACCTGCTGTTCTTCATCCTGTCGACGCGGATGATGCCGCCGATCGCGGTGGCGATCCCGATCTACCTGATGTACCGCGAGCTCGGCCTCTCGGACACCCGGGTCGGGATGATCCTCCTCTACACCGCGGTCAACGTCTCGCTCGCGGTCTGGCTGCTGAAGGGCTTCATCGACGAGATCCCGCGCGAGTACGAGGAAGCCGCGCTCGTCGACGGCTACACGCGCCTGCAGGCGTTCGTCAAGGTCGTGCTGCCGCAGTGCGTCACCGGCATCGTCGCGACCGCGATCTTCTGCCTGATCTTCGCCTGGAACGAGTACGCGTTCGCGGTCCTGCTGACGTCGGGCGAGGCGCAGACGGCACCGCCCTTCATCCCGATCATCATCGGCGAGGGCGGCCAGGACTGGCCGGCGGTCGCCGCGGGCACTGCCCTCTTCCTGCTGCCGATCCTCGTCTTCACGGTGCTGATGCGGCGGCACCTGCTGCGCGGCATCACGTTCGGCGCGGTGCGCAAATGAGGCGGCTCCGCTGGCTCAGACGCGGGCCGCTCGAGACCTTCGCCACCGTGCTGATCGGCTGCGGCGTCGCGATGCTGCTGCAGCCGTGGTCGATGGCGCTCTACGGCTGGTCGTTCGCGACCACGCTCGCCGGCACGGTCATGTTCATGGTCGTCACCAAGCTGCCGGACTAGGCCGGGTGACGGCAAGGGAGTGCGATGGCCGAGATCCGCATCGAGCAGCTGCACAAGTCGTTCGCCGACGTGACCGCGGTGCGCGACTCGACCTTCACGGTCGACGACGGCATGTTCTGCTGCCTGCTCGGTCCGTCGGGCTGCGGCAAGACGACGACGCTGCGGATGATCGCCGGCCTCGAGCTGCCGACCTCGGGGCGCCTGCTCCTCGGCGAGCGCGACGTCACGTTCCAGCGCGCGCGCGAGCGCGACATCGCCTTCGTGTTCCAGCTCTTCGCGCTCTATCCGCACATGAACGTGCGCGCGAACATCGCCTTCCCGCTCAAGTGCCAGGGCGTGCCGGCGAAGGAAGCAGCCGCGCGCGTCGCCGAAGCGGCGGCGATCCTGCGCATCGAGCACCTGCTCGACCGCGCGGTCGCCGGCCTCGCCAGCGGCGACCGTCAGCGCGTCGCGCTCGGCCGCGCGATCGTGCGAAAGCCGCAGGCGTTCCTGATGGACGAGCCGCTCGGCACGCTCGACGCCGAGATGCGCGACCTGATGTGCGTCGAGCTGCGCCGACTCCACGACCGCCTGCACGCGACGACCGTCTTCGTCACCCACGACCAGAGCGAGGCGATGAGCCTCGCCGACCGCATCGTCGTCATGGACCGCGGCGAGATCCTGCAGGTCGACGACCCCGACGGCATCTACCACTTCCCGAGCTGCCTGTTCGTCGCCGGCTTCATCGGCAGGCCGGCGATGAACCTGCTGAAGGCGGACCACGGCGTTCGCGCCGGCGTCGCGTCGGTCTCGCTCGGCGGCCAGCCGGTCGACGTGCCGAGCGTCGACGAGGCGGCGCAAGACGTCGTCGTCGGCGTTCGACCCGAGCACGTCCGCCTCGTCGGCGCAGGCGACGGCGCGCTGCCGGCGCGCGTCGCGCACGCCGAGTACCTCGGCTCGCACTGGGTCGCCGAGCTCGAGACGCCGGCCGGCCCCGTCAAGGCGCTGGTCGACAAGGCGCTCCGCCCCGCCGACGGCGATCGCGCCGGCATCGCATTCGCCACCGAGCGCGTCGTCCTGTTCGACGCCGGCAGCGAGCGGCTGCTCGCGAGCGAGACGACGCGCGCACGGCGCGAGAGGAGACGGCATGTCCGCCATCACGCTTGAGAAGATCGGCAAGCGCTTCGGCGACGTCACCGCGGTCGAGGACCTCACGCTCGACGTGCGCGACGGCGAGCTGTTCGTGCTGCTCGGGCCGAGCGGCGCCGGCAAGACGACGACGCTGCGCCTGGTCGCCGGGCTCGAGACGCCCGACCACGGGCGCGTGCGCATGGACGGCCACGACGTCAGCGCGCTCGCGCCCGCGGCGCGCGACTGCGCCTTCGTCTTCCAGCAGTACTCGCTCTACCCGCACCTCACGGTGTTCGACAACATCGCGTTTCCGCTCCGCTCGCCGCTGCGCCGGCACGACGAGTCGCAGGTGCGCTCGCGCGTCGAGGAAGTGGCGCGCCTGCTCCACCTCGACGGCAAGCTCGAGCGCCGCGCGACCGCGCTCTCGGGCGGCGAGATGCAGCGCGTCGCGATCGGCCGCGCGCTCGTCCGGCGGCCGCGCGTCTTCCTGATGGACGAGCCGCTCTCGTCGCTCGACGCCAAGCTGCGCGAGGAGCTGCGCGTCGAGCTGCGCCGCATCCAGCGCGCGACCGGCGCGACCGTGCTCTACGTCACCCACGACCAGGTCGAGGCGACGACGCTCGCCGACCGCGTCGGCATCCTCGAGCACGGCCGCCTGCAGCAGGTCGGCACCGCCCAGGAGGTCTACGAGCGGCCGTCGACGCTGCGCGTCGCGCAACGCCTCGGCTCGCCGCCGATCAACGCGCTGCCTGCGCAGTGGTTCGGCGACGACGTGCCGCCCGGCGCCGCGACCGTCGCGCTGCGGCCCGAGGACGTCGAGCTCGCGACGCCGGGAGCGCCGGAGGCGCTGAACGGCACCGTCGTCGAGTTCTCGCTCGCCAAGCACGAGCTCGTCGCCGAGCGCAGCGGCGTCGAGATCCGCGCGCGCACGCTCGTCGCGCACACGATCGCCCCCGGCGAGCACGTCGCCTTCCGCTTCCCGCGCGGGCGCCGCCTGTACTTCGATCGCGACGGCTGCCGCGTCGCCGCGACTGCATGACCGAGGAACCGCCATGGAGCCCGCGATGAACACGACTGCCATCATCGAAGGCATCGCCGCCGTGCAGCGCTCGCTGCGCGCGAGCGAAGCCGACATCGAATCGCTCGATCGCGCGATCGGCGACGGCGACCACTTCATCAACGTCATGCGCGGCTGCGAGGCGCTCGCCGCGATGGCGCCGCAGCTCGCGGCGCTCACCCCGGGCCAGGCGTGCCAGCAGATCGGAACCAAGCTGGTCTCCACCGTCGGCGGTGCATCGGGGCCGCTGTTCGGCAGCTTCTTCCTGTCGATGGGGAAAGAGCTCGATGGCACCGAGGCGCCCGGTGCGCGACACTTCGCGCGCGCCTTCGCCGCCGGCGTGGAAGCGATCCGCAACCGCGGCAAGGCCGATGTCGGAGAAAAGACCATGCTCGACGTCCTCATCCCGGTGTCGCGGCTGCTCGTGCGGCTGACCGAGACCGGCGCCGACCTCGCGACCGTGACCGAGCGCGTGCGCGAGGAGGCGACCGGCGGCATGCTCGCCACCAAGGACATGGTCGCGACCAAGGGCCGCGCGCACTTCCTCGGCGAGCGCGCGATCGGCCACGTCGATCCCGGCGCGAAGACATGCCAGGTCGCGATCTCCGCGGTGTGCGACCAGGTGCTGGCGTCGGCGTGAGCGGACGGGAGGACGGGCGATGAAGAAGTTCCTGAACGACGTCAACGAGCTGCTCTTCGAGTCGCTCTCCGGCCTCGCCGCAGCGCACGCGGACATCCTGCGGGTCGAGCACGAGCCGGCGTTCGTCATGCGCGCGAAGCCGGCACGCGACAAGGTCGCGCTCGTGTCGGGCGGCGGCTCGGGCCACGAGCCGCTGCACGCCGGCTTCGTCGGCCGCGGCATGCTCGACGCCGCGTGCCCCGGCCAGGTGTTCACGTCGCCGACGCCCGACCAGATGCTCGCCGCCGTGCACGCCACCGAGGCCGGGCGCGGCGTGCTGTTCATCGTCAAGAACTACGCGGGCGACACGATGAACTTCCAGATGGCGAGCGAGATGCTCCACGTCGACCACGCGACCGTTCTCGTCAACGACGACGTCGCGGTCGAGAACTCGACCCACACGACGGGGCGGCGCGGCGTCGCCGGAACGCTGATCGTCGAGAAGATCGTCGGCGCCGCCGCCGAAGCCGGCGCCGACCTCGATGCCTGCAAGGCGCTCGGCGACCGCGTCAACGCGGCGACGGCGTCGATGGGCGTCGCCTTCACGAGTTGCACGGTCCCCGCGGCCGGCCGCGCCACGTTCGACATCGGGGCGAGCGAGATGGAGGTCGGAGTCGGCATCCACGGCGAGCCGGGCCGGCGCCGCGAGCCGTTCCGACCGGCATCGCGCATCGTCGCCGCGCTGCTCGACGCCATCCTCGGCGACCTCCGGCCGGCGCGCGGCTCCGAAGTGCTGCTGCACGTCAACGGGTTCGGCGGCACGCCGCTGATGGAGCTCTATCTCCTCTTCCACCTCGCGAGCGAGCGCCTCGCGGCCGAAGGCCTCAAGGTCGCGCGTTCGCTCGTCGGCAACTACACGACGTCGCTCGACATGGCCGGCGGCTCGCTCACCGTCACCGTGCTCGACGACGAGATGAAGTCGCTCTGGGACAAGCCCGTTCACACCGCGGCGCTGCGCTGGTAGCGAACGACGCCGCTACGCCGCGAACACGCGCACGAGCAGCCACGCGTCGAGCGCGACGACGACGGCCGGCCCGCAGCAGCGCTGCCTCACGCATCGCTGCACGCTCTCGTGCGAAGATCGCGCCGAGGAGACGTGGCCGAGCGGTCGAAGGCAGCAGTCTTGAAAACTGCCGAGGGGGCGACCCCTCCGTGAGTTCGAATCTCACCGTCTCCATCGCGCAGTGAATTCGAGGATCGCGTTCCTCGGACCGGCCGCCAGGAACGGCCATTTGCGCGCGAGCGGAATCTGCAGGTCGGACCCGACATCGAAGCGCTCTGCGCACGGCTGCGCGTCAGCCGGCGCGGCGTGCAGAGCGGCTTTCGGCGGCTCGCGAACAGCACGCCCGCGCACTTCGCCGGGCGGCGACCAACGGCGTCCACCTACAACGAACACATCCCTCTTCCGATCGTGCCGATGACCGATGCGCTGCATGCTCGAGCCCCTCGTGGCCAAGGCAACCTCAGCGCGCATCCTGATCGTCGAAGACGACGGGCCTCTTCTGGAGGTCTTGCAGTACGTGCTGGAAGACGAAGGCTACGAGGTCTTCACCGCTGAAGACGGCGCCGCGGCGCTCGACCTGGCCACGGACCATCGGGTCGATCTGGTTCTTCTCGACGTCGCCATGTCGCGCATGAGCGGGCTCGAGGTTGCCAACGCGCTGCGTCGCAATGCCGAGACGTCGGGCATCGCGATCGCCTTGCATACCGGAGTCGACGAGGCGACGGTGCGCGCGAGCGGCGCCGAATTCGATCTGTTCGTGCCGAAGGCGGACGACGTCCAGATCCTGTTGCGTTCGATCGACTCGCTGCTGGCAGCGAAGCGGCGATCTCCTCGCGCGCAATAGACCTTCCGCGATCGACGGGTCGGCCGCACCCCTCCGTCGAAAAGGCGCGTCCACCTACACGCCGATGCGAACCGGGATGGCACAGGGATCGCGCTTCGATCGCCAGACTTCGCGGGCGTTGCACTTGTCTCGGAGGACTCGCATGAAAGCATCGATCGTCGTCGGGGCGCTCGTCGCGCCTCTCGCACTGCTGCCCGGCTTCGCAACCGCCAAGGGCTGCATCGAAGGCGCCGCGGTCGGCGGCGTTGCCGGCCACGTCGCCGGCCACCACGGCGTCGCCGGAGCAGCCGTCGGCTGCGCCGTCGGTCACCACCACGCGACCAAGAAGGAGAAGGAAAAGGAGAAGGCGGCGGCCAGCGCGAACGCGCAAGGCACGACCACGACCAACGCCCCCGCGGCCCAGCCCGCGCCGGCGAAGCCCTGAAACTCGATTCAAGAAGGAACCCGCAATGGCACTCGACACCACCACCGACCGTCGCACGATGGTCACCGGCCTGTTTCCTGATCGCGACAGCGCAGAGCGCGCATACAACGAGGTCGCTGCGCGCGGCTACGGAAGCGACGACGTCAACGTCGTCATGAGCGATGACACGCGTCGCCGCTACTTCGCCGACGATGTCGGCACGACGACCGAGCTCGGCAACAAGGCCGCGAAAGGCACCGGCATCGGTGCCGGCGTCGGCGGCGCGATCGGCGCGACGCTCGCGGCAGTCGCCGCGGTCGGGACATCGCTCGCGATTCCCGGCCTCGGCTTGATCGTCGCCGGCCCGCTCGCTGCGGGGCTTGCCGGCGCCGGTGCGGGCGGGATCGCGGGCGGAGTCATCGGCGCGCTGATCGGCGCCGGCATTCCCGAGGAACGCGTCAAGCACTACGAGCAAGGCATCAAGGACGGCGGCATCGTCATGGGCGTGACGCCGCGCTCGGACGACGACGCCCGCTACTTCGAGGACCGCTGGACCGCGCATTCGGGCCAGCACGTGATCGGCACGGGCGTCGGCGCGGCCGGCGGCGCGGTCGGCGGTGCTGCGCTCGGCAGCGTCGCCGGTCCGGTCGGGACCGTCGCCGGCGCTGCGGTCGGAGCGGTGGCCGGTGGGCTCGCAGGCAAGGGTGCGGGCGAGGTCGTCAATCCGAAGGAAGGCGATCACCTCAGCCACCATCACCTGGCGACTGGCGTCGGCGCGGGCGGCGGTGCCGCGACCGGCGCTGCGCTCGGCGCCGCCGGCGGCCCGGTCGGAATGGCCGCAGGCGCCGCGGTCGGTGCGGTCGCGGGCGGTCTCGCCGGCAAGGGCGTCGGCGAAGTTGCGAACCCGAAGCGCACCGATGAGCTCGGCGAGCATCACCTCGCCGAAGGCGTCGGCGCTGGCGGCGGCGCGGCGGCAGGCGCTGCGATCGGCGCCGCGGGCGGACCGGTCGGAATGGCCGCAGGTGCTGCCATCGGTGCGGCCGCAGGCGGCGCTGCCGGCAAAGGCACCGGCGAGGTCGCGAACCCGAAGCCGACCGACAAGCCGCGCACCTGATCGTCGCTGCAGCCGCGGGGCGACGTCTGCGATTGACGTTGCCCCCGCGCCGTGATCGAGCCGGCCCGCTGTGCTCCGCGCAGCGGGCCGGCTCGCGCGTTCCGCACGCCCTTCGACGCTGGCTGCCAAGAACGCTCAGGCAGCACGCGCCACAAGCGACCCGCTTGCCGCCCGGCAGCCGCAGCGCCGTGTGCGACGTCGACCTTGACGGGTTCAAGACGGTCAACGACCGCCACGGCCACGCTCGAGGAGACCAGGTGCTGCAGGAGGTCGCGCGGCGCATGCTCGCCAGCGTGCGGCCGCACGACGTGGTGGCCCGGCTCGGGGGAGACGAGTTCGCCCGTGATCCGTGAACGGCATCGACGATCGCGAGCAGGCCTCGACGACCATGGCGCGCATGGTCAACGCGATCCGGGCGCCGATCGTCGTGGCGCGTCAGGCGGTCTCGGTCGGCGCCAGCCTGGGCATCGCCGTCGCCCCTGACGCATCGTCCGATGCGGCAACGCTGACGCAGCTCGCGGATGCGGCGATGTACGCGATGAAGTCAAGGCACGCGCCCGTTGCTCATGCGTCGGGCGCACGCGAGTTCGACGCGCGCACGATCCAGCCGCAGGTCGACCGGCAGCTCCAGTTCCTGCGCGTCGCTTGCGACGCCGAACGACACGCGTCCGTGAGCGGCGGCACAACCGTTGCCAACTCACTTCGCGCCGCGTGCCCCGGCCACACCGACCGACTCGGCGACAAGAACCGGGAAGCGCCTGCGCTCTGATCAGAACAATCGCAGGAACCGCATGAGCAACGACCCCACTCGCACACCCACCCGCCGCGAAGCCATGGGCCGCCTGGGTGCCGGCCTCGCCACGGCGCCTCTGGTGCTCGCGTCGGCCGACGGCCAAGCGCAGGCGCAGACACAGCAGAGCGCCGGTGGTGGTGCGCGCCGCGACGGCATCTATGACCCGCGCAACGCGCACCCCAAGCCACCGTTTCCGGCCCAGCAGCAACCGTGGCCAGGTCTGGCGCGGAACATGAATCCGAGACCCGACCACGGCGAGACGAGCTACGTCGGATCCGGCCGGTTGGCGGGACGCAAGGCGCTGATCACGGGCGGCGATTCAGGCATGGGCCGCGCGGCGGCCATCGCCTACGCGCGCGAAGGCGCCGACGTCGCGATCAACTACCTGCCCGCCGAGGAGCCCGACGCGCGCGAGGTCGTCGAGCTGATCCGTCAAGCGGGCCGCAAGGCCGCTGCCATCCCGGGCGACCTTCGCGACGAGGGCTTCTGCCGACGTCTGGTCGAAGAGGCGGTGCGCGAGCTCGGCGGGCTCGACATCGTGGTCTGCAATGCCGGTCGACAGCAGTCGCGCAGTTCGATCCTCGACATCTCGACCGAGGACTTCGACGCGACGATGAAGACGAACATCTACGCGCCGTTCTGGATCATCAAGGCGGCGCTGCCGCACCTGCAGCCGGGCTCGGCCATCATCGGCACGACCTCCGAGCAGGCCTACGACCCGTCGCCCGACCTCTACGACTACGCGCAGACCAAGGCGGCGACGATGAACTACGTGAAGTCGCTCGCCAAGCAGCTCGGTCCGAAGGGCATCCGGGTCAACGGCGTCGCGCCCGGGCCGGTCTGGACGCCGCTGCAGATCTCGGGCGGCGCGAGCGAGGGCAAGGTGGTCACGTTCGGCGCGACCGCACCCCTCGGGCGACCGGGTCAGCCCGCGGAGCTCGCCGGCATCTATGTGCGTCTCGCAGAAGCAGACGGCAGCTACACGACGGGCAACATCTATGGCGCCGGCGGCGGCCAGGGGAATCCGTGATGCTGAACGAAGGCCCCCAGCCGCCCAAGCCCGAGGAGTTCGCCGAGTCGGCGGCGCAGTCGAACGGCTACGAGCTCGCCGCCGGCCACAGTGCCCTGGCGCAAAGCCGCAACCCGCAGGTGCGCGCGTTTGCCGAGCGGATGATTGCCGAGCACGGCCAGATGACGCAGGCACTTCGCGACGCAGCCACGGCCTCCGGATTGCAGCCGCCGCAGCCGCATGTGGGCGGTGACCAGGCGCGCCTTCTGGCGAGTCTGCAAAGCCTGCGCGGCGATGCGTTCGACCGCGAATACGGTCGCCAACAACTGCTGGCCCACACCAGCGCGCTGAGCGTGATGCGCAGCTACGCCGAGAAGGGCTCGGATGCGACCTTGCGTGGCATGGCCGCGGCCACGGCACCGATGATCGAACGGCATCTGGAGGCGGCTCGCCAGTTGCCGCAACCGCAAAGCTGACTGGCGCTCGCTGGTCAGGCGCTTCGCGGCGCCTTCAGCGCCTTGAGCTTGCCGAAGTACTCGCGCATCACGGCGCGCAACCGATCGGCGCCCGGCCGCCCGCAATCGCGCTGCAGCTCGCACGCCACTCCGAGCACCGTGACCGCGAGAAGTCCGCGGTCAGCGCACGATGAAGCTTCGGACCAGCTCGATCGTGGCGCGCGGGTTCTCTTCCATGATCCAGTGGCCGGAATCGGGAACGATGCCCCCGGTGACGTCGTCAGCGGCAGCGCGCATGACGGTCGCCATCATCGGGCCGAAGGATTGCTCGCCGCCGAGCGCCAGGATCGGCATCTTGAGGCGGCCTTGCGCAAGGAAAGCGCGGTTGTCGACCGCGTCCTGGTCGAACGCCGAGAACTGCGCGAAGCCGGAGTGCATAGCGACCGGCAGCGCGTACAACTCGGCGTAGTGGCGCCGGGAGGCTTCGCTGAAGCGCGCTGGCGAGGCCGAGAACTCGTTCCAGAAGCGATCGAGATAGATCCGTTCGCGGCCGGCGACCAGACGCTCCATGTCGGGTCCGCCGAAGCGAAAGTGCCACAACAAGGGATTCTTGAGGATCTCGTCCCAGGGCCCGACTCCTGGAACCGGAGCATCGATCAGGACGAGGCGACGCACGCGCTCCGGGTAGCGTGCCGCGAGCTGGAACGCGACCATGTTGCCGATGTCGTGAGCGACGACGTCGGCCTGCGCGACGTTCAGCGCCGTCATGACCGCCGTCACGTCGTCGGCCTGCGTCTTCTTGTCGAAGCCGCCGGCTGGCTTCGACGAGAGACCGAGGCCGCGCAGATCGGGAACGATCACCAGGTGGTCGCGCGCGAGGTCGACGGCGAGGGGCACCCACATGTCGCCGGTCTCGCCGTAGCCGTGCAACAGCACGACCGCCTGCCCCGATCCGGCCGAGCGGACGTGGATCGTCGCGCCGTTGCCGACCACTTCGCGCACCGTGAAGCCGGGGAAATCGAAGTCTCCTGCCCACGACCCGCGGCTCAGGAGCAGAGACAGCAACAACCACAGGAAGCATCGAGCAAGCAAGCGCATGGATCTCTCTCCGGCGACTTCGGCGCTCGACGTGAACGCCGGCCGTCAGTCTCCCGTGAACCGTGCGCTTCGACTAGTCGCCGCCGCACGTAATCAGCTTCAACCCGGGGTTTAAGATCGCAGCGTGGCGCACATGCAGCATCTGGTGTCGTTCGCGCAGACCGCGGAGCACGGAAGCTTCTCGGCCGCCGCGCGGGTCCTCGGCGTCACGCCCGCCGGCGTGAGCAAGAACGTGGCCCGTCTCGAGCGCGATCTCGGTGTGCGCCTGTTTCATCGCAGCACGCGCCGCCTGCGGCTCACCGAAGACGGCGAACGCTTCCTGCAGCAGGTGGACGGCCCGCTCTCCTCGTTGCAGGCCGCCGTCGCCGGCGTCAACGATCGCGACGGCGAGCCTGCCGGCACGTTGAAGGTCAGCATGGGCGTGGCGTTCGGTCGCAACTTCCTGGTCCCGTTGCTCGGTGCCTTTCTCGAGCGGCATCCACGCGTGCTGCCCGATTGGCATTTCGACAATCGGCAGGTCGACATCGTCGGCGAGGGCTTCGATGCCGCGATCGGCGGCGGCTTCCCGCTCGCCTCCGGAA
The DNA here is from genome assembly GCA_030150305.1 of Caldimonas sp. Taxonomy (GTDB): domain Bacteria; phylum Pseudomonadota; class Gammaproteobacteria; order Burkholderiales; family Burkholderiaceae_C; genus Schlegelella_A. The sequence goes on from JASLGD010000471.1 coordinate 25,027, forward strand.
TCGTCGCCCGCGAGCTTGCGCCGGTGCACATCGTCGCAGTGGCGTCGCCCGCCTACATGGCCTCGCGGCAAATGCCGGTCGGCCCCCGCGATCTCGCGACCTTCGACGGCATCATGCGGCGCTCTTCGCCGAGCGGCCGGGTGCGTCGGTGGTCGCTCCGCTCGAGGCGCACGGCAGAGCAGGTCGTCGAGTGTCGGCCGCGCCTGATCCTGAGCGACCCCGAAGCGATTGCGCACGCCGCCCGGCTCGGTCTAGGCGTCGCGCTCCTGCCGATGCCCTTCGCGTTCGCACTGATCGCGTCCGGTGAACTCGTGCGGCTCCTGCCGGGATGGTGGAGCGACGCCGGGCCTGTCTCCATCTACTACCCGAGCCGAAGACTGCTGCCCGCAAAGACCCGGGCGTTCGTCGACTTCGTGTCGGAGCGCTTTCGTGCCGCGGGCTTTGCCAGGCTGGTCGACGGCCGCTGAGCGCGACGCCTCGCCGGCAGGCGGCAGCGCCCGCGCGGGCGCTGCCGTGCACACGCCGTCGTCGCTCAGGGCTTGGCGGCATCCGCACACGCCTTGATCAGGAAATCCGTGTGCGTCTTGTAGGCCGGGTCGGGAAACACCGTGCCCCCCTGCGGCATCGTCTTGTTGATCGCGTTCTTCAGGACCGCGTCGCAGTAGTTCTCGCCGGCCGGCGTGGCGATCTCGCGCACGATCTCCGGCAGGCGCCGCTGATCGCTCTCGCCGTGGCAATCGAGGCAGCTGTCCTGTCCGGCGGGAAGCGCGACGCCGGCGAGCTTGGTGTTCGGTCCCGAGTTCTGCGGCCACGTCGCCGCGACGATCGGCTTGTAGTACGCCTTCGGCTCGAGGTTGGCGATGTTCTGGAATGGCTTCTTGTCGGGATGGACGATGAACGAGTTCTCGCCGGCGTGACACGCAGTGCACGTGCCGCCCGTTCCGCCGTCGAGCTCCGGCCCCGCGGCGAAGTTGGTGTTGATCGGGAACTCGCCCGTGCGCGGGAACTCGACGCCCACCTTGTCCTTCTGGTTGTCCCAGAAGCACGCCTTGGAGGAGAACTTGCCGCCGCCGATGTCGACCCCGGTGCCCATGCAGATGATGCCGAGCAACTCGAACTTGGCGTCGGCCGGCGCCTCCTTGTATCGCGGCAGCGCCAGGCACACGCCCTGCGGGGAGGCGCTCTGGAACTCGAAGACCTCGGCAAGCTTGTCGTCGCTGATGAAGACGTCCGTTCGCGCCAGCACGCCTTTGCTCGTCCAGCCGCCGGCGCCGGTCGTGCCCCACGTCGGCGGAATGGGAACGCCCTCCTTGCGGCACTTCTTGGCGTACGCCTCGCGCGCCTGCAGCACTTCGGCGGCGGGCGGCGTTCCGGCAGCGACGAGCGCCGGTGCCAGCACGCCGATCTGGCGCAGCGTCGCCAGCTCGTCGGGCCGCATGCGGTACGTCGAGCCGTCGGGAGCGCCGACACCCTGCTGCAGCGACCACTTGAGGATGCGGTTGTGCTTCTTCAGCACGGCGGCGTCGGCGGGTGCGACGTCGTCGATCAGCCAGTCGAGCAGCAGGCTGCGGCCCATCAGCGCGGCGCGCGCGTCGGTCGGCGTGCCGCGCGCGATGTCGTCGAGGTACGTGCGCTTGGACAGGTAGGCGGCGCGCTGCGCGGCGCTCGCGCTCTCGAGCACATGTGACGCGTAGAGCTGCAGCGTGTGCTCGACGAACTCGGTGGTGACGCGAACCTGTCCGCCGTCGGGGCCGAACACGGCGCCGTGCGCGGCGCCGGTGATCGGATCGTGGAAGGGCCGCGCGGCCATGACCGTGGCGGTGATCGGGACGCAGAGTGCGAGCGCGATCGCACCCGCGAGGCGTGTCGTTCGATGCATGCGAACCTCCGAGTCAGGAGTGGAGACGGCGCCTGGACCAGGCGATGGCGGCGAGCCCGAGCAGCGTGAGCGCCCAGGCTTCGGGCTCGGGGACGACGGCGGCAGGCGTGATCACGATGTTGTCGACTCCGACCCAGTCGTCGAACGAACCCGGCGCGACGGCGACGCGGGTGATCCCGGTGCCGACGTACGACAGCGTCAGCTGGCCGACGTTGTCGTCCGGGAGCGAGCCGGCGCGCGTCGCCAGCAGCGTGCTGCCTGCGTAGACGAAGATGCGCGTGTCGGGCGCTGCCGCCTGGCCGCCGACACCGGCGAAGGTGACGCTCACCGCCTGCGCCGGGTTCGCGAGCAGGATGTTGAAGCTCGGATCGCCGTCCTCGAGCGTCTCCCAGTTGAGGAAGTGTTGGAGGATGTTCTTGCTGACGAGGCTCGGCACCCCGAGCGCGCCGAAGTCGACCCCAAGCACGCCGGTGTCGATCGAGACGATCGTCATGTCGGTGTTGGTCGCCCACGAAACGCCCGACGACGACGAGCCCGGGCCGGAGAACGCGTTCGCGGCGAAGGTCACTCCCAGCCCGGCGTACTGGCTGCCGAGCGTGGTGCCGGGCGCGAGGTCGTCGAAGTTGATCGTCTGCGCTGCGGCCGTGCAGGCCAGCAGCAACCCCGTGCCGAGCAGCACGGACAGGCGCGAGAGCTTCATCTGCAGTCCCTCCTGGTGGCGCCCCGTGGGGCGGTTGTCGAACGGGAAGCGGAAAGCTGCGACGGGACACTCTTTGCGCGCGAGTGTGCTCGCGAGTCCGTCGATCACCTGCGCGAAAGGCGCGGCAGCGTCCTCCACTTTGTGGACGACGACTCGACTGCGCGGCACATCCTTGAAATCCTGCGCATTGAGCAGCACCGTGGCGTGACGAAAGAGCGCATCGATCGCGGGTCGGCTGCGCTCGAGGCCGAGCGACGTGAAGCCGGCGAGTGCGCGTCGAGGTGCCGGCGCGCGGCGGCGTCGTCGCCCACCTCGTTGTAAATGTCGCCGAGCTCGCTGTGCAGCGGCGCGCGCGATCGCGGTGCACGACCGCCAGCCCGTGCGGGCCGAGGAACGATGCGGCCGGCTACGTCTACTTCGCCGAGAACGGCTATTGGCTGCGCCGGGGTCGCGCCGAACGCGACGCACGACGTGAGCCTCTACGCCGGCAGCTACGCGGCAACAGGGTCGGCCGACGGCACGCTCGCCACGGCGACGTTCGGGAGCCTGATCGGACTTGCATTCGACACCGCCGGCAACTCGGGACCGCCCCGACGACGTCAGGCCAACAGCGGCGGGACGCGTCGGGGACTCCGGTCTGGAAGCGACACCGTCAAACTGGATGCAACAACCTCTGGCATCGGGCTCACTGCGAGACCTGGATGACGTTGCGCACCACCGGGAAGATGTGCTGTTGCCAGCGGCGGCCGGCGAAGACACCGTAGTGGCCGACGTTGGGCTGCACGTGGTGCGTGCGCATGTACGGCCTGAGGCGCGTCAGGTCGTGCGCCGCGAGCGTCTGGCCGAGAGCGCAGATGTCGTCGCGCTCGCCTTCGACCGTGAGCAGCGCGGTGCG
>JASLGD010000534.1 GCA_030150305.1 Caldimonas sp.
ATCTCGCTCGGCGGCATGGTCTACAAGGGGTCGGTCCGCGTCGGCGGCGACAAGTTCGACGAGGCGATCATCAACTACATCCGGCGCAACTACGGCATGCTGATCGGCGAGCCGACCGCCGAGATGATCAAGAAGAGCATCGGCTCGGCGTTCCCCGGCTCCGAGGTCAAGGAGATCGAGGTCAAGGGCCGCAACCTCTCCGAGGGCGTGCCGCGCTCGTTCACGATCTCGAGCAACGAGATCCTCGAGGCGCTCACCGACCCGCTCAACCAGATCGTCTCGAGCGTCAAGAACGCGCTCGAGCAGACGCCGCCCGAGCTCGGCGCCGACATCGCCGAGCGCGGCATGATGCTCACCGGCGGCGGCGCGCTGCTGCGCGACCTCGACCGTCTGCTCGCCGAGGAGACGGGCCTGCCGGTGCTGGTCGGCGAAGACCCGCTCACGTGCGTCGTCCGCGGCTGCGGCATGGCGCTCGAGAGGATGGAGCGGCTCGGCCCGATCTTCACCTCCGAATAGATGGCGCCCCCGCAGTCGCTGCGCTCCTTGCCCCCCGCGGGGGCGCGGCCGGGCTTGGCGCGGCCCGGCGTCCGGCCGGAGTGATCCGCGACCGGTAGAGCCGCGACGAATGGCGCTCGGCACCCTCGACCGCACGCCGCCGCCTTTCTTTCGCCAGGGGCCGTCGGCGCTGACGAAGCTGTCGTTCTGCTCGGCGCTGGCGGTGTTCCTGATGGTCGCAGACGCGCGCTTCTCGATCACGCAACCGATCCGCGCCAGCGTCGCGACGATGCTCTATCCGCTGCAGCGCGCGCTGCTCGTGCCGGTCGAGGCGATCACCGACGGCCGCACCTATCTCGGCGGCCTGTCGCGCGCGATCGCGGGCGAGCAGGAAGCGCGGAGCGAGCTCGCGCTGCAGTCCGAGCGCGCTCAGCGCGCCGACCAGCTCGAGCGTGAGAACGCGAAGCTGCGCGCGCTGCTCGAGCTGCGCCCGTCGATCGCGGTGCGCTCGCAGGCGGCCGAGATCCTGTACGAGGCCGCCGACCCGTATTCGCGCAAGGTGATCATCGACCGCGGCGTGACGCAGAACGTCGTCCCCGGCTCGCCGGTCATCAACGAGGCGGGCGTGCTCGGGCAGGTGACGCGCGTCTACCTGCAGTCGTCGGAGGTGACGCTGCTCACCGACCGCGACGCCGCGATTCCCGTCCTCAACAGTCGCACGCAGGCGAGGAGCGCGGCGTTCGGCGGCGCCGGCGGCGGCGTCGGCTTGCTCGAGATGCGCTTCATGGCCGGCAACGCCGACGTCCAGGTCGGCGACGTGCTCACGACCTCGGGCGTCGACGGCGTCTACCCGCCCGGCCTCAAGGTCGCGACGGTCGCCAAGATCGATCGCAAGATCGACACCGGCTTCGCGCGCATCGTGCTGCAGCCGGCGGCGTCGCCCGACGGCGTGCGCCACGTCCTCGTCCTCGAGCCGACGGGGGTCCGGCTGCCGCCGCGGCCGCAGGCGGCGGCTTCAGAAGCGGCGGCAGCCAGCAAGCCGGCAGGCAAGAAGGGGGCGCGCAAATGACGCTCCCCGGCCCACTGCGTTCGCGGCGCCCCGAGGGCGCGCGGTGGACCTTCGAACGCCCGGGCGGTCCGCCATGATCATGCCGCGCCGCAACGACCCGCTGCTGATGCCGGTCAACCCGCTCTTCATCTGGTCGACGCTCGCCTTCGCCTTCCTGCTCAACATCGTCCCGCTCGGGCGCATCGCGGCGATGCCCGACTTCCTCGCGCTCGTCCTCGTGTTCTGGAACGTCCACCAGTCGCGGCGGATCGGCGTCGGCGTCGCGTTCTTCTTCGGCTTGCTGATGGACGTCCACAGCGGCGCCGTGCTCGGCCAGCACGCGCTCGCCTACACGCTGCTCAGCTTCTTCGCGGTGACGATCCATCGGCGGCTGCTCTGGTTCACGGTGCCGTCGCAGGCGGTGCAGATCCTGCCGCTCTTTCTCGCGGCGCAGGCGGTCTCGCTCGTCGTCCACCTGATCGCGGGCGGCATGTTCCCGGGCTGGGAGCTGATCCTCGCTCCCGTGTTCCAGGCACTTTTGTGGCCTGTTGCCACCTGGGTGCTGCTCGCACCGCAGCGGCGCGCCCCCGACCCGGACGAAAATCGGCCGCTGTGATGGCGACTCTCCCTGTCCTCCGGAGCCGAAGGCGAAGGATCGCGGCGGATCGATTCGCTGAGGTCCTTCGCTCCGCTCAGGACGACACCGAGGCATGACCGAGCTGCGCAACACCGAGCGCGAGATCTCGCGCTTTCGCTTCCGACTCGTGGCGGCGGCGCTGTTCGTGCTCGTCGCGTTCGGCCTCCTCGCCGCTCGCCTCTCGTTCCTGCAGATCTCGAAGCACGAGGACCTCTCGACGCAGGCCGAAAACAACCGCATCGCGGTCGTGCCGATCACGCCCAACCGCGGCCTCATCCTCGACCGCAACGGCGTCGTCCTCGCCAACAACTACTCGGCCTACACGCTCGAGATCCAGCCGGGCAAGGTGAGCCAGCTCGACAAGACGATCGACGCGCTCGCCGAGGTCGTCGAGATCCAGCCGCGCGACCGCAAGCGCTTCAAGCGCCTGCTCGACGAGAGCAAGAGCGTCGAGTCGCTGCCGATCCGCACCCGCCTCAACGACGAGGAGGTCGCGCGTTTCACCGCCCAGAAGTTCCGCTTCGACGGCGTCGAGATCAAGGCGCGGCTGTTCCGCAGCTATCCGCTCGGCGAGGTCGGCAGCCACCTGATCGGCTACATCGGCCGGATCAACCCGAACGAAAAGAAGCAGATGGAGGACGACTGGTCCGAGGAGGACCTCGCGAACTACCGCGGCACCGAGTACATCGGCAAGCTCGGCATCGAGCAGAGCTACGAGAGCGAGCTGCACGGCACGACCGGCTTCGAGGAGGTCGAGATGAGCGCCGGCGGCCACGCCGTGCGGCGCCTGAAGAGCAATCCGGCGACTCCCGGCAACGCCGTCGTCCTCTCGATCGACATCAAGCTGCAGGCAATGGTCGAGCAGCTGTTCGGCGACCGTCGCGGCGCGCTGGTCGCGATCGACCCGAGGAACGGCGAGATCCTCGCTTTCGTCAGCAAGCCGAACTTCGACCCCAACCTGTTCGTCGAGGGCATCGACGTCGACAACTGGCGGGCGCTGAACGAGTCGCCCGACAAGCCGCTGCTCAACCGCGCGCTGCGCGGCACCTATCCGCCCGGCTCGACCTACAAGCCGTTCATGGCTCTCGCCGCGCTCACGCTCGGCAAGCGCACGCCGCAGCAGACGATCTTCGATCCGGGCTTCTTCAACTTCGGCAACCACCGCTTCCGCGACGACAAGGAAGGCGGCCACGGCAGCGTCGACATGTACAAGTCGATCGTGCAG
>JASLGD010000586.1 GCA_030150305.1 Caldimonas sp.
AGACGTGGCATCGCGGTGGCCGGTAAGAGAAGGCTGCGGCGTTGACCCGGTCCCAGCCGCCCTCCATCTTCACCACCATCATCTCGATGGCGATGATCGCGTCGTCCACCAGCAAGCCGAGCGCGATGATCAGCGAGCCGAGCGAGATGCGCTCCAGGTTCCAGCCCATCGCGAGCATCACCATGGCGACGACGCCCAGCACCAGCGGCACCGAGATGGCGACGATCAAGCCGGTGCGAAGGCCCAGGCTCACCAGGCTCACCGCGAGCACGATCGCGAGCGCTTCCATCAGCGAGCGCTCGAATTCCCACACCGAGTCCTTCACCGTCGTCGGCTGGTCGGCGACGCGCTCCAGCTCGATGCCATGCGGCAGTTCGGATTGCACCTTGGCAACCGCGGCTTCGACCGCCTTGCCGAGCTCGACCACGTTGCCGTCGTCGGTCATGACGATGCCGATCATCAGCACGTCCTGGCCGTTGTGGCGGATCGTGTAGACCGGCGGATCCTGATAGCCGCGCGACACCGTCGCGACGTCGCCGAGCTTGATGGTGCGGCCACCGGCGGCGATCGGCACGTTGCGGATGTCGTCCAGGTTCGCGAACTGGCCGCTCACGCGCACGAAGACGCGATCCTGGCGGGTGTCGATCGAGCCGCCGGGCATCATCGCGTTCTGGCTCTTCAGGCTCTCGGCGATGGCGAGCGGCGCGACGCCGAGCGCGGCCAGGCGCTCGTGCGAGAACTCGACGTACACCTTCTGCTCCTGCTTGCCCAGGAGGTCGACCTTCTTCACGTAAGGCGCCTTCAGCAGGCGGCGCTTGATGTCCTCCGAGATGTCGGACAGCTCCGCGTGTCCGATCCCGTCGCCCTTGACGGCGTAGAGAAGCGAATAGACGTCGCCGTACTCGTCGTTGAAGATCGGACCGACGACGCCATCGGGCAGCTCGAGCTTGAGGTCGGAGAACTTCTTGCGCGCCTGGTACCAGGCGTCCTGCTGGTCCCGGTGCGACGTACCGCCCTTGACGGTGATCGTCATGCCGCCGTAGCCCTGGCGCGCGAAGGTGACGACCTTCTCGAAGTGGTCGAGCTGCTCGAACTTCTTCTCCATGCGATTCAGCACTTCGTCCTGAATCTGCTGTGCGCTCGCGCCGGGCCAGATCACGGTGGCGGTCATCGACGGCACGGAGAACTTGGGGTCCTCGAGCTGGCCGAGCCTGGAAAAGCTGAACACGCCCGCGATCGAGATCACGATGATCAGGAAGAGCACCACGGCGCGGTGCTCGAGCGCCCATTCGGTGAGATTGAAGTTTTTCATCGGGGAGCCTGCTGCGTCTTGTCGACTTGGGCGACGTTGGCTTCGGTGAGCGCTGCTCCAGGCAGCGCGACCTTCAGTCCGGGCGCCATCTTCTGCACGCCTGCGGTCACGACCTGAACGCCCGGCGGGACGCCGGACACGAGCACGAGGTCGTTGCGATAGCCGTGGACGACGACCGACGCCAGGTCCACGCGGCCCTGGTCGCCGACACGCTCGACCAGCCAGACCGCCGCATGTCCGTTGGCCTGGGTCAGCGCGGTGGCGGGAATCGCTGCCACTTGAACGGCCGATTCCACGCGGTCGGCGATCAGCGTGGCGGTCGCGCCCAGCGGCAACGGACGGTTGCTCACCGGCTTGAGCCTGGCGCGATAGGTCCGCGTCTGCGCGGCGGCTTGGGGCGACAACTCGCGCAACGCCACCTCGAAGCGCTCGTCTGGCGCGCTGGCGATCGAAGCCTTGAACTGCGCCTGCTTGAACGCGTTCAGCTGATCTTCTGGCACGTCGACCACGATCTCGGGGCTGCCCGGATCGGCGATCGCGAGAACCGGCTGTCCCTCCGCGACCACCTGGCCCACTTCGAGACGCACGGATGTGACGACACCGCTGCGCGAAGCGCGCAGCACGGTGTACTTCAGGCGGTTGCGTGCGAGCTCGAGCTGGCGTGCCTGCGCTTCCTCGCTCGCCTGTGCGGTCTGCGCACCGCTGTGGGCGTGCTCGTCGTCGGCCACGCTGACCGAGCCGTCGGTCTTCAACGACCCGAGGCGCTTCCGGTCGGATTCGGCCTGCCGCGCCTGTGCGACAGCCGCAGTCCACTGCTGGCGCGCGACCTCCTCGGCGAGCCGGAGGTCGGAGTCGTCGAGCACGGCGAGGATGTCGCCCTCGTGCACGAACTGGCCGACGTCGACCTTGCGCTGCGAGACCTTGCCGCCGACGCGAAACGCCTGGTCGACTTCGAAGCGCGATTGCACGGTCCCGGCATAGCGGTTCGCTTCGCGCGTCGCGTCATAGCGGATCTCGGCGGTGCGCACCGGCCGGAGGACCTCAGGCGGCGGCTTGGCCGGGCTGCAGGCGCTGAGCACGGCGGCGACCGCCAGTGCGATGGGCGTGGCAGGAAAGTTCTTCAAGGCAGTTCCTCGTGTGTGGCTTCGGGATTCAGGAATGCGAAACAGCGTCGGTGGATCCGGCTCTTGGCAGAGCACTCGGCTCGAACACCTGCCAGCCGCCACCGAGCGCCTTGTAGAGCTGCACGCTGTCGAGCAGCAGCCGGGTGTTGCTGTCGTTCGCGGAAAGACGCGTCGCGAGCTGCGCGCGCTGCGCATCGAGCAGCGGCAGCAGGTCGATCTGGCCGCGGTCGTAGAGCGACTGCGCGCGACCGAGCGCGGCTTCCGCAGAAGCGGCCGCGGTCTGCAGCGATTGCGAACGCTGCCGGTCGGCCGAGAGCGTGACGAGCGCGTTCTCGACGTCTTCGAGGGCGCGCACCATGCCGTCTTCGGCACGCAGCACGGCCTCGCGCTGGCCGCTCTCGGCCATCTCGTTCACGGCCTGCGTGCGGCCGGCGTTGAAGATCGGCATCGCCAGGAGGCCCGCGACGTTGGTGAAGCGCGCGGCGCCGAGGCCGACGCCGTTCAGCCCCACGTTCTCGCTGCCGAAAGAGGCGCCGAGAAAGAGGCGCGGGAACCATTCGGCTGCAGCTTGCTTGCGCCGCGCATTGGCGGCATCCAGCTGTGCCATCAGCGCCAGCACGTCGGGCCGGCGCTGTAGCAGCGCGGCCGGTTGTCCTGGCCGGATGTCCGGCACGACGAGGTCGCCGTGCCAAGGCTCGATGTTCGCGCCCTGGAAGGCTTGATCGCCGATCAGCACCGCGATGCGATGGCGCGCCACGGCCGCAATCGTCTCCAGCGGCGGGATCTGCGCTCTCGCGGACTCGGCATCGGTCTGCGCTCGCTCGACGTCGAAGGCCGTCGCCAGCCCTGCCCGATACCGCGCCTGCACCAGACGCAAGGTCTCGTCGTGCGCGGCGGAAATGGCGCGCAGCGTGTCGAGCTGACGCAGCGATCCGACCAGCGTGAAGTAGTTCGTGGTGACATCGCTCATCACGAGCAGCCGAACTCCACGCACGCCGTGCTCTGCGGTCAAAGCGTCGGCGGCCGCCGCGGCTGCGCCTGCGCGCAGACGGCCGCTGAGGTCGATCTCCCAGGAGACGTCGAGACCGGCGCTCGCGGTGCGTGTGTCTGGCAACAGGTGCTTGCTGGCGTCGCTATAGCCGCTGCTGCGAGCGCTGCCCGAGCCGGTCGCGCTGACGCTCGGCGCCAGGAAGGAACGGCTCACCGTGACGCCCGATCGGGCCGCGCGCAGGCGCTCAGTGGCGATCTTGACGTCGCGGTTCTCTTGCGCGGCGAGGTTCACCAGATGGCTCAGCACCGGGTCGTGGAAGGTCTCCCACCACGCTGCCTCGGGCTCGCTCTCGGAGGCGGCGCGCGCGGCGAACGCCGCGGGCACGTCCAGCGACGGCTTCATCACCGGCGCGGAGCAACCGCTGAAGACAAGGGTGAGCGATGCCGCAAGAGCAGCAGCGGCGACGAGGCCGGTCAGCCGCTCGGCATGCGGGAAGCTCGCCTGTCCGATGTCGGGGCTGACCCCATAGGTGGTTGAAAGTAGCGGCATGGAGGTGGATCTCATGTGGATTCGAGTGACGTCAGCGTAGGGCGCGCTTGCCGGCCAGTCGTCAGCGTCGGGTCGCGATTCGGTCGACATTGCGAGCGCTCGCCGCGTTCGTGCGCCTCATTCGCCCGCGGTGTCGCTGACCGAGGCGAGGTCGGATGTCAGCGAGGCAAGCAGCTCCTGTGCGGACGCGAACTCGTGCTGGCGTCCCGTGACCATGTTCTCGACGCGGCCCGCAAGCGCGTCCGCCGTCGCGTCGCTACGCAGATTCACGACGTAGGCGCGCCGGTACGGGTACTTGAATTCAGGGTTGAGGACCATCGCGAGACCTGGGCTGAGAAGACTTGGCTGCAGCGTAGGCCGCACGCTCGGGCGAGTCGTCAGCGAAAGGTCGGCCTTCGGTCGCGACAGCGCCACGACGACGACGACGCAATCGCGACGAGTCGCTGACGACTCGGCGCGCAGGCGTTCCTAGCATCGCCTGCACCATGAATCTCAAACTCACGCCGGCGCGGGTCCTCGCCGTCGGACTCTTCTCCGTGGCCTTCTGGGTCCTGCACGGCTTCAGCGAAGCCTTGCTGGCCGCCGGCGCGATCGCGATCGCCAGCTGGCCTCTCTACGCCCGTTTCCGCGAGCGGCTGCCGCGAAGCGTCGGCCAGAGCACCGGCGCGTTGATCTTCACGGTCGCGATCACCGTGTTCCTGCTCGCGCCGATGGTGTTCGCCTGCGCGGCGCTCTTGAGCGAGGCGCACGGCTTGCTGCACAGCATCGCGGCGGACGGCACACAGGGCCTGCCGGATTGGTTGACCAGCACGCCGGTGTTCGGCCCGTGGCTGTCTGCGCAATGGGAACGCCGTCTGACCGGCGAGCTCACGACGATGACGCAGCACGCCGACCCGAGCGCCGTCCTCGGCTGGGCCGAGTCGTTGGCACAGTTCGCCTTCCACCATGCGCTGACCATCAGCTTCACGGTCCTGTTACTGGCCTTCCTCTATCAAGAGGGCGGATCGCTCTCGCGCGAGATCGACGACGTGCTGCGACACGCCATCGGCGACCACGCCGCGCGATACGTCGACGTGGCGACGCGCGCGGTGCGGTCCGCGGTGAACAGCATGCTGGTCGTGGGCGTGTTCGACGCAATCGCGGCAGCGCTCGCATACGCGGCGGCGGGAGCGCCGCACCCGTTGCTCTGGGCCGCGATCACCGGCGCTCTCGCCGCTGTGCCGTTCCTCGGTTACGCAGCAGTGGCGGCGATGGCGCTGGAGCTCGCGATGCAGGGCGCATCCACCAGCGCGTTGTTGGTGCTGGTGCTGGGATGCGCCGTGCTGCTCTGCGGCGACAAGCTCGTGCGGCCGCTGGCGTCACGCGGCGGGGTGAAGCTGCCCTTCGTCTGGGTGCTGATGAGTTGTATCGGCGGCTTCGGCGTGCTCGGGTTGGCCGGCCTCGCCGTCGGACCGGCGGTGCTCAGCCTCTGCGGCGAGCTCTGGCAGCAGTGGACGCGCGAGGTCGCTCGCTGATTGTTCGTCGCGCGCGCGATCACCGTGGCTTCACGTGCTGCAGCAACGCACGTGCACGCGCCACGGGCTCGGTGTCTGCCGCCTCGGGCAGTCGATCCACCAACTCTGCGAGCGCCTCGCGCTCGGCTCTGGAATCGCCGCCGTGCCCGCACAGATCCAACAACGCGCTCAGTTCCAGCCAAGGCGCTTGCTGCTCCCGCGCCGTCTCGACCGCGCGACGCGCCGACGCCGTGGCCGCCTCGGGCAATTGCTGCATGCGCTCGACCGCGGCCTGCAGCAGCAGCAATTGGGGCAGATAGACGCCCTCGCCCAACTCGGCGGCGATCTGCAGTGCCTTCTGGAGGTGTTCTCGAGCCCCGTCCACGTCACCCGCGAGCAGCAGTGCCTCGGCTGCATAGCCGAGTACTTCGCTCGCGCCGGCGCGCATGCCGAGCTGCGTGCTGTGGTCGTAGGCGTCGCGAATCAGTCCATGGCCCTCCCGCGGCCGACCCTTGTGCGCCTCGGCCCAGCCGCGGAACCACTCGCTGGCGGTGCGGCCGTGAGGAAGGGAGAACTCGTCGACCAGCGCCTGCATCTCGTCGGCCAGAGCGGCGACACGCTCGAATCCGCACAGGCGCACCTCGAGAATCGCCTCCTGCCACGCCACGACGAGCCGTGTCATCGGTTGTCGGACCGCCGCGGCGCGGGCATTGGCCCGCTTCACCATCGCCCGACCTTGTTCCATCAGCCCGCAACGGACGAGGTCGATCGCCAGCATGCCGAGCAAGATGACTTGCGGGTCGGCCGCGAACACGTCGTTCGCCGGGAGGTCGGGCGTCTCGGCGATCGCGAGCCCGCGCTCCATCCACGATCGTGCTGCCTGCGTGCGGCCCTGCAGATGGTGCGCCTCGCCGTGCAGGAAGCAGGCGACCAGCATCAGCGCCGGATCGTCGGACGTCGCCGCCAGCGCCTCGGCGCGCTTGGCGACGACGAGTGCCTCCACGTACTCGCCACGCAGGCTCGACACGTAGCCGAAGCCGTGCAGCAGGCGCGCGCGCATGGGATGGAGCGGCGCAGCGGCGAGCAGCGCATAGGCGCGCGCGAAAGCGGTGGTTGTCTGCGAGCCTGCGCCGCGCGACTGGAATGCCGACAGGCCCTGCAGCGTCGCGAGCGTCAGCTCGAGCGCGTCGCGCTCGGCACCTTCTGGCGCCTGCGGAACCAACGCCAAGGCACGTTCGGTCAGGGCGAGACAAACCGCGGGACTGAAGTTCAGCAGCGCTGCTTCGGCCGCCTCGCCATAGCAGCGCAGGGCCGCCATGGGGTCTCTTCCGCGGTCGAAATGCATCGCCAGCTCCGAAGCGGGAACGGCCACGCCTGCGGCGCGCTCGCCTTCCAGCGCCGCGCCGACGTCGCGATGCAGCCGCCCGCGCGCCGAGGGCGGCGTTCGGTCGTACAGCACCTGCCGGAAGAGCGCGTGCCTGAAGGCGTACGGCGACTCGAGTCCATCGCTGCCCTCTCTCGCAGGATGCGCTGCGAGCCAGACGTGCCCACGCACGAGCGCGTCGCATGCCACGGCGACCGAGCCGACGTCGAGCTCCAGCGCGCGCGCGAGCGTCTCGGCCCGGAACTCGACTCCGCAGACCGCGGCCGCGGCGAGCAAGGCGCGCTGCTCGCTGTCGAGGCGGGCGATGTGATGATCGATGATGGCCGCCAGATTCTCGGGCACCGCCATCGCCGCGAGACGCGCCTCCACAGGAGCGCCCTGGTCGGTGCCTTCCATCACCTCTGCGATGACCGACGAAACGAACAACGGCACCCCGTCTGTCCGTCCGTGCAGGGCTCGGACAAAGGCCTCGTCGGACGCGAGCGATGGTGCGTGCTGCGCGAGGTACGCGGCGACATCGGTCTCGCTGAAGGGGTCGAGGAGGATCTCCTCGCACAGCCGGTGCAAGCGAAGCTCGCGCCGCAGCGCGTTGAGCGGGTGGTCCATCGCAACGACTTCGGCGACGCGAAACGTCGCGAGCCACATCAGGCCGCCTCGGCCGCGCCGACGCGCGACGTGGTCGATGAGCTGGATCGTGGCGCGGTCGCTCCAGTGCAGATCCTCGGTCACCAGCAAGAGAGGACGCCGTTCGGTGTAGCGATCCAGCAGCTCGCCCATCTCGCGCAACATGCGATCGGCGCTCACGCCGGAGAGCTCTCGCCGCAACGCGTCACGCTCTTCGGCAGTGCCGAGCCACGGCAGCTGCAGCATCCAGGTCGGCGCAACCGTGCGCAGCAGCGAGGGCAAATCGGCGTCCTTGCGGCACAGCTCGGCCAGCGCCTCCAGCACGGGCAGATACGGCTCGCCGGTGCCGTAGTGCTCGACGCACTGGCCACGCGCGATCGCGATGTCACCGAGCCCGGCCGCGAAGTGCTCAACGAGCATCGTCTTGCCGATGCCAGGCTCGCCAGCCACCCACACCACCGACCGCTGCCCGGCGCCGGCTCGGTTCCAAGCTTGGCGCAGCCGCGTGATCGTATCGGCACGACCAATGAACGACGAAGACTCGTTGGACCTGGGAAGCGAGTCCCCTGCGGTTGTGTGCGCTGGCAACGCCCGAGTAGCCGGCGCGGCGATAAAGCGATACCCGCGGCGCGGGACCGTCTTGATGAAGCGCGGCTCGCGCGCGTCGTCGCCGAGGGCGGTGCGCACGTCGCTGATCGCAGTCTTCAGCACCGATTCGGTGACGAACCTGTGACCCCAGACCGCGTCGAGGAGCGCGTCCTTCGTCAACAGAGTGTCGGGCTGACGCGCCAGCGCGCACAGCACCGTGAAAGGCGTGGGTGCCAGCGGGACAGCCTTCCCGCCGCGCAACAGCGAGGCGTTCGCCTCATCCAGCTCGAACTCGGCGAAACGCAGGTGAACCGGATCGGAGACCGAAGGTGGGCGGGGCAAGCGATGTGTCGTGCGACGGAGGACCGATTATGGCTAAGGCATGAGTGCGTCCGGCCGCCGACGGCGGCAAGCGCCGGAAGCGGTCGCTCCTGGACGGCCGCTCTTGGCCGGAATCTGACGGACAACCCAGGGCACGAAGGCCCCCGCTAGGAACCAGGGCCTGCTCGAAGTTCATCTCCCTTGATAGGAAGTCGCCGGTGGGCGCTTTTCGCCAAGCCGGCGATGAGCCTTTGCGTTGCCGAATCCGTTTGTCATCAATGGGCAGCGGACACCGCGGCCCCCCGCCGCCGGGTTGGCCTATCTGCTTCTGAGGAGAGTGCTCATGACGACATCCGCTTCCAAGACAGGTCCGCTGAGGCCACATCCGCC
>JASLGD010000287.1 GCA_030150305.1 Caldimonas sp.
GGCCGCACGCGCGCGCCCGCCATCCGCGCGCGCACGCACCGGCTGCGCGGCCGCGTCGCCCGCGCGCGACCACGCGGCCATCAGTGCCGCGCTCCCATGTAGATGGCCTGCACCTGGGTATCGCGCTCGATCTGCTCGGGCGTGCCGGTCGTGAGCACGCGGCCGTTGTGCATCACGGTCACCTTCTCCACGACGCGCAGCGCGATGTCGAGGTCGTGCTCGATGAGCACGAAGCTCATGTGCGCGGGCAGCGAGCGCAGCAGCACGACGAGCTCGCGCCGCTCCGCGGGCGAAAGGCCGGCCGCGGGCTCGTCGAACAGGATGAGGCGCGGCGCGCCCGCGAGCGCCATGCCGATCTCGAGCTGGCGCTGCTGGCCGTGCGCGAGCGTCGAGACCGGCTCGTCGGCCACGTGCGCGAGGCGCACGCGCTCGAGCAGGTCGTTCGTGGCGCGCACCGAGGCATGGCTCGCGCGCGGCGGCACGAACGCGTAGCGCCCCGTCGCGACGCCGCGCACCGCGAGGAACAGGTTCTGCCGCACGCTGAGATCGCGAAACAGCAGCGAGGACTGGTACGTGCGCCGCAAGCCCTTGCGGATGCGCTCGTGCGGCTCGAGCTCGGTGATGTCCTCGCCGAAGAAATGGATCCGCCCGGAGGTGGGCGGGAAGTCGCCCGTGATGGCGTTGAAGAGCGTCGTCTTGCCGGCGCCGTTGGAGCCGAGGATGGCGTATTTCTGGCCGGCCTCCACCGACAGCGAGACGTCGTCGACGGCGCGCAGCGCGCCGAACGCGCGCGTCACGCTGCTCAGCACGAGCGCCTCGGCCGCGAGGAGCTGGGTGCCGCCGGCCCGCAGGCCGGCGGCGTCGCGCATGCGCGTGCCCGCGGCCGGGCGGTCGCGGGCGAGATCGGTGACCGATGCCATGCGCGCCTTTCCGATCGCCTTACTTGCGGCAGTCGGGCACGTCGCGCGAGCCGAGGCCCATCTTGTCGAACTCGGCCTTCGAGAGGCCGAGCGTCTGCGAGATGTTGGGCACCGTCTTCACGACCTTGTTGTAGAACGAGCCGTCGGGCGCCTTCGTGACCTCGGTGATGTAGGTCGTGCCCACGCCGTTGCGGTTCGAGTCGATCTTCACCGGGCCCGCGGGACCGTTGAAGTTCGTCTTCTGCAGCGCGTCGCGGAACGCCTTCTGGCCGTCGCCGAGGTTGCCCTTGACCGCGTCGAGCGCGTCGAGCACCGCCTTCGTGTTGATGTAGTACAGGTAGGCGAACAGCGACGGGCTCGGGAAGCCGTCCTTGAACGTCGCCTTGTAGTCGGCGACGAACTTCTTCCACTCGGGCGTGTCGATCGAGTCGGCCATCGGGCCGGCCGAGGCGGTGCCGAGCAGCGACTCGCGGCGCTTGCCCTTGTAGTTGAGGACGGTCTGGTCGACCGTGATCGAGCCGCCGATCATCGGCTTGTTGCCGCCGGCCTGCTCGTACTGGTTCAGGAAGTTCACGGCGTCGGAGCCGCCGAGCACCACGAGCACCGCGTCGACGTCCTTCGGGATCTTGGCGACCACCGACGAGTAGTCCTTCGTGCCGAGCGGCACCCACGCCTTGTCGACGACCTTGCCGCCCTTCGCGCAGTAGCTCGCCATGAAGCCCTGCACCTGCGAGTACGGGAAGCCGTAGTCCTCGGCGACGAGGAACACCTTCTTGTAGCCCTTGGCGAGCGCCGCCTCGCCGACGCCGACCATCCACTGCGCGCCCTCGGTGTTGAAGCGGTAGAAGTTCGGCGCCGGGTCGACCAGCGTCGTCGCCTGCGCGCCCGACGAGCCGTTGATGAACGTCACCTCGGGGTGCGTCTTCGCGTAGTTCTTGACCGCGATGCCTTCGTCGCCCGACAGCGGCCCGATCATGATCGGCACCTTGTCCTGCTCGACGGCCTTGCGCGTCGCGGCGACCGCCTTGTCGGGCGTCGCGTCGGACGACAGCTTGATGAACTCGATCTTCTTGCCGCCCGCCATCCCGTTCTTTTCCTTGAGCGCCATGTCGGCGCCGCGGAAGCCGTCCTGCCCCGGCACCGCGAACGGCCCTTCGAGGTTGGTCAGCAGGCCGATCTTGAGCGTCTCCTGGCTCCACGCCGAGCCCATCAGCGCCGTCAGCGCGGCCGCACCGACGACGCTGCGCAGCCAGATCCTTCTTTTCGTCTCTCTCACGGTTGTCTCCTTGTTTGCTGGGGAGTCTGGGTCTTGAGCAGGCCGGAGCGAAGCTTCGCCCACAGCCCGAGCAGACCGTCGGGGGAAAACAGGACGATGGCGAGGAACCCCGCGCCGATCACGAGGTTGAAGCGCTCGCGAACGAAGAGGTCGATCGCGAAGTTCTGCAGCAGCACGTAGACGATCGCGCCGACGAACGCGCCGATCGGGTGCTTCATGCCGCCGAGCACCGCGACGATCAGGATCGAGATCATCGCGCCGAGGTTGACGGTGCCGGGCGAGATGCGGCCGTTGTACCAGACCATGAGCACGCCGCCGACCGCGGCGAGCAGGCCCGAGACGGCGTACGCGGCGACGCGGTGCGCGGTGACCGCATAGCCGAGCGACGCCATCCGTCGCGGGTTGTCGCGGATCCCCTGCAGCGCGATCCCGAACGGCGCCCGCACGAGATGGCGGACGAGGAAGTAGCCGGCGAGCGCGCACGCGAGCGCGACGAAGTAGAACGGCACCGGATCGCGCGACTCGGCGCCCAGCCAGTCGGGAGCTCCGACCTGGTTGAAGCCCTGGAAGCCGTTGAAGACGGTGTAGTTCTGCTGCGCGAGGTAGAAGAACGCAACGCCGATCGCGAGCGTGATCATGATCGTGTAGATGCCCTCGGTGCGCACCGAGAGCCAGCCGACCGCGGCGGCGAACGCGGTCGCCGCGGCGATCGCGATCGCGCTGGCGAGCCACCACGGCCAGCCGAGGCTGATCGCGTGGGCGCTGCTCGTGCCGAAGATCGCGACCGCGTAGCCGGCGAGCCCGGCGACGCTCATCTGCGCGAGCGAGACCATGCCGCCATAGCCGCCGAGGAAGGTGAGCGAGAGCGCGATCAGCCCGAGCGCGAGCGCCTGCGCGCCGATCTGGTACGTGAAGAACGGCGACGCGACGAACGGATAGACGACGAGCGCGACGAGGACGACGACGTGGCGAGGCCGGATGCGCGCGACGACGCGTGCCGGCCACGACGGCACGGCCGGA
>JASLGD010000623.1 GCA_030150305.1 Caldimonas sp.
CGCTTCGACATGTCCGAGTACATGGAGCGGCACGCGGTGAGTCGCCTGATCGGCGCGCCGCCGGGCTACGTCGGATTCGACCAGGGCGGGCTGCTGACCGAGGCGATCGCGAAGAAGCCGCACGCCGTGCTGCTGATCGACGAGATCGAGAAGGCGCATCCGGACGTGTTCAGCATCCTGCTGCAGGTGATGGACCACGGCACGCTGACCGACAACAACGGGCGCAAGGCCGACTTCCGCAACGTCATCATCATCATGACGACGAACGCCGGTGCGGAGTCGCTGCAGAAGCGCGCGATCGGCTTCAAGGACTCGAAGGAAGCCGGCGACGAGATGGCCGACATCAAGCGGATGTTCACGCCCGAGTTCCGCAACCGGCTCGACGCGACGATCAGCTTCAAGGCGCTCGACGAGGAGATCATCCTGCGCGTCGTCGACAAGTTCCTGCTCGAGCTCGAGAGCCAGCTCGCCGAGAAGAAGGTCGAGGTCACGTTCACCGACGCGCTGCGCAAGCACCTCGCCAAGAAGGGCTTCGACCCGCTGATGGGCGCGCGGCCGATGCAGCGGCTGATCCAGGACACGATCCGCCGTGCGCTCGCCGACGAGCTGCTGTTCGGCAGGCTCGTCGAGGGCGGCCGCCTGACGGTCGACATCGACGCCGAGGGCAAGCCGCTGCTCGACATCCAGCCGGCACGGCGCAGCGACAAGCCGAAGGCCGAAGCGACCGCCTAGGCGTCGCGCCTTCCGCTCTCCAAGGGGGCCACGCGGCCCCCTTGTTCTTTGGCGTCGAGCGCGGGGTCCTGGCGATAGAACTCGGCGAGCAGGCGATAGAGGCGCGGCTGCTCGGCCTTCAGCGTCGCCGGAGCGACGAAGAACGCCTCCGAGCCGACCGCGAAGAATTCCTCGAGCGACTCGGCGGCGTAGGGATCGAGGAAGGTGTCCGCGTCGCGGTCGGCTCGGCGCGCGAACCGCTCGTGCTCGAGCAGCAGCGAGCGCAGCCACCGGCCGCGCGCGGTCGAGCGATCGGGCGCCTCTGCTGCGGCCGTGATGCCGCCGCGCATGTCGATGACGTGCGCGAACTCGTGGATGACGACGTTGTAGCCTTGCTCCGCCGACTCGCCGGCCTCGTCGACGTCGCGCCACGCGAGCATCACCGGCCCGCCGTGCATCGCCTCGCCGCTCAGCTCCTCGTCGTACGAATGGACGACGCCGGCGTCGTCCTCGCGCTCGCGGTGGGCGACGACGGCGTCGGGGTGGACGACGATGCCGACGAAGCCGTCGAACCACGACAGGCCGAGCTCGAGCGCGGGCAGGCACGCTTGTGCCGCGATGGCCACCGCCATCGCGTCGTCGACGGCGATGCCGCCGGCGCCGCCGAACTCCTTGTGCGCGAGGAAGAGCGTCGTCATCTCGCGCAAGGTGTCGACCTTGGCTTCAGGACGCGCCGACAGGAACGGATAGCGATCGAGCGTCTGCTGCCAGAGCGCGTCGGGAATCGCGCGGCGTTCGAGCGTTCGGGTGCGGCGCCAGCGCCGCCACCAGCCGGTCACGGTCGTGCGGCCTGCGGCGCGGTCGCGGGCGCGATGCGGACGAACCCGCTCGCGTCCCAGCGCAGGATCTCGGCGCGCGGCGCGCTGCTGCCGTCGAGCTCCCAGTCGCTGAGGACGTGGCGCGTGGCGTCGGTCGCGAGCGCATGGCTCGCGGGACGGTGCGTGTGGCCGTGGACGAGCGTCGTCGCGTCGGCTTCGCGCAGCCACGCCAGTGCGGCGTCGGTGTCGACGTCGACGAAGTCACCCGCGGCGCGCTGCGGTCGGCGCTCGCTGCGTTGGCGCAGCGATCTTCCGATCGCGCTGCGCGCCGCGAGCGGCAGCGCGGCGAACGCGTGCTGCACCGTGCGGTTGCGGACGACCGCGCGATAGCGCTGGTACGCGATGTCGCCGATGCAGAGCGCGTCGCCGTGCGACAGCACGACGCGCTCGCCGAACGCGACGACGAGCGTCGGGTCGGCGAGGCGGACGACGCCGCTCGCCGCGAGCATCGCGTCGCCGACGAGGAAGTCGCGGTTGCCGGGCATGAACGCGACCATGCGATCGGCCGCTGCCGCCTTCAGCACCTCGACGCAGCGCGCCTCGAAGCCGCGCTCGGCCATGTCGTCGCCGATCCAGACCTCGAACAGGTCGCCGAGGATGAACACCGCGTCGGCGTCGGTGTTGCGCAGGTGCGCCGACCACGCCGCGAACACCTGCGGCGTGTTCGCGGCGAGGTGCAGGTCGGAGAGGAGGTCGATCGCACGCCACTCGGCGGGCGCCTCGAACGCGGCGATCGGCCCTCGCGCGGCCGCCGACGGCGACTGCGGACGCGAGCGGAGGGCCGCCATGGCTCGACGCGCGCTGCCGTCGCGACGCGCAGCTCAGGACACGACGGTCGCGCGCGTGATCGTCACGTCGTCGATCGGCACGTCGGAGTGGCCGGCGCGGTTGCCGGTGCGCACGCGCTCGATCGCGTCGACGACTTCCTGCCCCTTGACGACGCGGCCGAACACCGCGTAGCCCCAGCCTTGCGGCGTCTCCGACTTGAAGTTGAGGAACTCGTTGTCGGCGGCGTTGATGAAGAACTGCGCCGTCGCCGAGTGCGGCGCCGACGTGCGCGCCATCGCGATCGTGTAGCGGTCGTTGCGCAGCCCGTTGCTGGCCTCGTTCTGGATCGCGGGGCCGGTGGGTTTTTGCGACATTCCCGGCTCGAAGCCGCCGCCCTGGACCATGAAGCCCTTGATGACGCGGTGGAAGACGGTGTTGTCGTAGTGGCCGTTCTCGACGTTGTTGATGAAGTTCTTGACCGTCTCGGGCGCCTTCTCGTCGTCGAGCTCGATACGAATGGTGCCTGCGGTCGTTTCCAGGTCGACTTGTCTCATCTCATTTCTCCACGGTGGCCTTCTTGATCACGACGGGCTGCTGCGGGACGTCGCCGGGGCCGGTCGGCACCGCCTTGATCTTGTCGACGACGTCCATCCCCTGCACGACCTTGCCGAACACCGCGTAGCCGTTGCCGTCCCTGGCATTGGGCTGATCGAGGAACGCGTTGTCCTTGACGTTGATGAAGAACTGCGCGGTCGCCGAGTTCGGGTCCGGGGTGCGCGCCATCGCGATCGTGCCGCGCTGGTTCATCAGGCCGTTGCGGCTCTCGAGCGGGATCGGACGCCGCGTCTCCTTTTCCTTCATGTCGGCGGTCATGCCGCCACCCTGGATCATGAAGTTGTCGATGACGCG
Source organism: Caldimonas sp. (assembly GCA_030150305.1). Classification (GTDB taxonomy): domain Bacteria; phylum Pseudomonadota; class Gammaproteobacteria; order Burkholderiales; family Burkholderiaceae_C; genus Schlegelella_A. The sequence goes on from JASLGD010000623.1 coordinate 3,267, forward strand.
ATGGAAGATCGTGCCGTCGTAGTGGCCCGCCTTCACGTACTGCAGGAAGTTGGCCACGCTCTTGGGCGCCTTGGCGGGGTCGAGCTCGACGACGATGTCGCCCATCGAGGTCTCGAGCCTGACCTTCTGCGCGAGCGCGGTACCGCTCGCGAGGAGCGCCGATGCGGCGACGAGCGCGGCAAGGAATCGGGAGAGGAACGACTGCATCGATTGGCTCCGGTCAGAGTTGAACGAACGTGGAAGGGCGGAGATCAGCGGCGCCTGGGCGCCGATGCTGTGGCGGCGGAGGGCGCGGTCGCGGCGGGCGGGGCAGCGTTGCGCGGCGTCGAGAGCGGCATCGTCAGCTCGCGGACGATCGCGAGCTTCCTCGGCAGCGTCGTGCTCGCCGGCTCGAGCCGGAGCGCGCGGGCGTACGACTGCGCGGCGAGCAGCGCCTGGACGTCGCCCAGGTTCTCGTACGCCGGCGCGTACGCCGGATTGAGCCGGATCGCCTCCTCCAGCTCGGCGCGCGACTTGCCGTAGTCGCCGCTCGCCGCGTAGATCGCCGCGAGATTGTTGTGCGGCTCGGCGAGCTCGGGGTAGTCCTGCGCGATCTGCTGCAGCAGCACCTCGGCGTCGCCGCTGCGGCCGCTGTCGGCGAGCAGCACCGACTTGAGGAATCTCATCTGCGCGTCCTTCGGGTTGGCGGCGAGCACGCGGTCGGCACGCTCGATCGCCGCCGCCGTCTGCCCGGCGCGGTGCAGCCGCGTCACGTCGGCGAGCTCCTCGGCGGTCGCCGCAGCGGCCCCGGAAACGAGCGCGCTGCAGAGCAGCAAAGCGGTGACGAAGATCCTGGACAGCATCGATCGCAAACAGCGCTCGCCAACGGTCGCGAACGCTGATTGACGCCCGGGAGGACCGCTATACTGAATCGATTGTAGGGTACGCACCCGATGCCCAGAGCCCTTCCGGACGCGATGCGCCGCGCGGCCGGAGGTGCGAAGCAGGCCCCAGCCGCATGACACTTCGCATCCACAACACGCTGACGCGCGCGACCGAGCGCTTCGTTCCCATCGAGCCAGGACACGTCCGGCTCTACGTCTGCGGCATCACGATCTACGACCTGTGCCACATGGGGCACGCGCGCTTCATGATCGCGTTCGACGTCGTCCAGCGTTGGCTGAAGACGCTCGGCTACCGCGTCACGTACGTGCGCAACATCACCGACATCGACGACAAGATCATCAAGCGCGCGCTCGAGCGCGGCATCTCGATCCGCGCGCTGACCGACGAGATGATCGAGGCGCTGCAGCAGGACACCGACGCGCTCGGCCTCGAGCGGCCGACGCACCAGCCGCGGGCGACGCAGTACGTCGCCGAGATGCTCGACCTCATCGGCGTGCTCGAGCAGAAGGGCTACGGCTACCGCAGCCCGAACGGCGACGTCAACTACGCGGTCCGCAAGTTCGCGAGCTACGGCAAGCTCTCGGGCAAGTCGATCGACCAGCTGCGCGCAGGCGAGCGCGTCGCGGTGCTCGACGGCAAGCACGATCCGCTCGACTTCGTGATGTGGAAGGCCGCCAAGGAGAGCGAGCCCGACGACGCCAAGTGGCCGAGCGCGTTCGGCTCGGGCCGTCCCGGCTGGCACATCGAATGCTCGGCGATGTGCAAGGCGCTCCTCGGCGAGCACTTCGACATCCACGGCGGTGGCCAGGACCTGCAGTTTCCCCACCACGAGAACGAGATCGCGCAGAGCGAGGCCGCGAGCGGCGGCAAGTTCGTCAACGTCTGGATGCACAACGGGCTGCTCACGGTCGACAACGAGAAGATGTCGAAGTCGGTCGGCAACTTCTTCACGATCCGCGAGGTCCTCGAGCGCTTCGACGGCGAGACGATCCGCTTCTTCATGGTGCGGGCGCACTACCGAAGCCCCTTCAACTTCAGCGACGCCAGCCTCGAGGACGCGCGCAATGCGCTGCGTCGCCTGTACACGGCGCTCGACGCGGTCGCCGCCGAAGGCCCGGCCGAGATCGACTGGAACGAGCCGCGCGCGGCGGCGTTCCACGCCGCGATGAACGACGACTTCAACACGCCGATCGCCGTCTCGGTCCTGTTCGAGCTCGCGGCGGAGGTCAACCGCAGCCGCAAGCCGGCCGACGCGACGCTGTTGAAGTCGCTCGGCGCGACGCTCGGCCTCCTGCAGCAGTCGCCGCGCGCGTTCCTGCAGACGGGCGCCGCACTCTCCGAGGCGCAGATCGCCGAGCGCATCGATGCGCGCGCCGAGGCCAAGCGCGCGCGCAAGTTCGCCGAGGCCGACGCGATCCGAGACGAGCTGGCCAAGCTCGGCATCGTCCTCAAGGACACGGCGCAAGGCACGACCTGGGTGAAAGGCTGAGCTCTTGGCGACCGCTGCGACCGCCGCCGTGCCGACGCTCGTCGCCGACTTCTGGGACGACGCGTGCAAGCATCTCGTCAAGCGCGACCGCGTCATGAAGAAGCTCATCCCGCGCTTCTCCGACGGCCAGCTCGAGAGCCGCGGCGACGCGTTCACGACGCTCGCGCGCTCGATCGTCGGCCAGCAGATCTCGGTGAAGGCGGCGCAGGCGGTGTGGGACCGACTGATCGCGCTCACGTCGGGGCCGTCGAGCAAGCTGTCGCCGAAGGCCGTGCTCGCGCTCGACGCGCCGCAGATCCGCGCCGCGGGCCTCTCGGCGCGCAAGGTCGAGTACCTGTGCGACCTCGCCGAGCACTTCCGCTCGGGCGACGTGTGCCCGGCGCGCTGGCACGACATGGACGACGAGGCGATCATCGAGGAGCTCGTCGGCATCCGCGGCATCGGGCGCTGGACCGCGGAGATGTTCCTCATCTTCCACCTGTTGAGGCCGAACGTGCTGCCGCTCGACGACGTCGGCCTGATCAAGGGCATCAGCGTCAACTACTTCAGCGGCGAGCCCGTCTCGCGCGCCGAAGCGCGCGAGGTGGGCTCGCCGCTGAAGTAGTTGACGCTGATGCCCTTGATCAGGCCGACGTCGTCGAGCGGCAGCACGTTCGGCCGCAGCAGGTGGAAGATGAGGAACATCTCCGCGGTCCAGCGCCCGATACC
>JASLGD010000298.1 GCA_030150305.1 Caldimonas sp.
GGCGGCGCTGGCGGGAACGTCGGCAGCGAGGGAATCGTCTGCGGCGTGGTGTAGCAGACGCCGTCGACGTTGGTCGCCGCCGTCGTCGTCGTCACCGTGCTGTCGGCGCCGGTCGGCACCGTGCCGCTATAGGGCGTCGTCGTCACGGTCTTCGTCATCACGACCGTGTACTTGTGTCCCGACCCGGACGTCGAGTCGCACTGCGTGCGGATGCCGGTCCCGGCGTCGGTGCCGGGCTGGCAGCCGGAGTCCGCGATCGGCCCGGCGTCCGGGTCGGGACACAAGTACACGGTCGTGATGACGAAGACCGTGACGACGACGCCGTATAGCGGCACGGTGCCGACCGGCGCCGACAGCACGGTGACGACGACGACGGCGGCGACCAACGTCGACGGCGTCTGCTACACCACGCCGCAGACGATTCCCTCGCTGCCGACGTTCCCGCCAGCGCCGCCCGTGGACATCGCGGGGTGCAGTGCGTGGCCGTGCACGGAGATCACGACGGGTGCCGGCGGCAGCCAGAACTCGCTCGCCGACGTCGCGCAGTACTACTACAAGAACGACCTGCGTCCCGCGATGCCGGACAACGTGCCGAGCGCCGGCCCCGGGCCCGAGGACGACAACGCGACGCACCAGCACATGACGACGTTCGCGATCGCGCTCGGCGTGTCCGGAACGCTGAAGTTCCAGAACGACTACCGCACCGCAACGACGGGCGACTTCGCCGACATCCGCAGCGGCGCCAAGAACTGGCCGCTCTGGCCCGATCCGGCGGTCGACTACACGAACAGCGACAACTACAACAACGCGAAGTCGATCGACGACTACTGGCACACCGCCGTCAACGGACGCGGCCGCTTCTTCAGCGCGAACAATCCGACCTCGGTCATCCAGGGCCTCGGCGACGCGCTCGCGAAGATCGACAGCGTCGTCGCCTCCGGTGCGCCGATCGGCGTCTCGACGCTGCAGCCGGTCGCCGGCAACAACTTCGCGTACGCGACGAGCTATCAGTCGGGCACCTGGGACGGCGACCTGCAGTCGAGCACGATCGACCTGGTGACGGGCACCCCGTCGGCGTCGGTCTGGTCGGCGAAGGCGAAGCTCGCGGGGCGGACCTTCGACGCGTGCGACAACCGCAACATCTACGTGATGCGCGGCAGCGCCGCGCTCGGCAACTTCACCTGGAACACCGACGTCTGCCCGACCGGAACGCCGACGGGAACGCCGGTGACGGGACTGAACCCCGCCGAGCAGTCGCAGTTCGATCTCGCGAACATCCAGCTGCTCAGCCAATACCCGTACATGACCGACGGCACCGGCGGCACGGCGCTGCAGCAGCAGGAGGCGATCAAGCCCGGCAAGCTCGTCAACTTCCTGCGCGGCCAGCGCGGCAACGAGGGCTTCCAGAGCAACTCGCTGACGAAGCTCTGGCGCCTGCGCGATGCCGTGCTCGGCGACATCGTCGATTCGCAGCCGGTCTTCGTCCAGCAGCCGTTCGCCGCGTACCAGGATCAGGGCTACGCGGCCTTCAAGTCGGGCAACGCGTCGCGCACGCCGATGGTCTACGTCGGCGCGAACGACGGCATGCTGCACGCCTTCTACGCGACGCTCGACACCAACCCGGCGCTGCTGGGCGGACAGGAAGCCTGGGCGGTGATCCCGAGCAGCGTGCTCGGCAACATGTACAAGCTCGCCGACGACAACTACAAGCGCGACGGCCACCAGTTCTACGTCGACGGCACGCCGGTGGTCGGCGACGTCTGCAACGCGACGTGCGCCAGCGCGGCCGACTGGAAGACGATCCTCGTCGGCGGCCTGAACGACGGCGGCAAGGGCTACTACGCGCTCGACGTCACGACGCCGGGCGTCGCGCCGACGCCGCTGTGGGAGTTCAAGATGGACCTCGCGCAGTGCCCGGCGAGCTCGGCTGCGGCGGTCAACAACACCGGCGACTGCAACCTCGGTCTGACGTTCGGCAAGCCCGTCATCACGAAGCTCGCCGGGACGTGGGTCGTGATGTTCACGTCGGGCTACAACAACGTGAACGGCGCCGGCAGCGGCGAAGGCGGCGGCTTCCTCTACGTCGTCAACGCGCTCACCGGCAAGGTGATCCACAAGATCGGCACGGGCGTCGGCGACTCCGGGACGCCGAGCGGGCTGGCGCAGATCAACAACTACGTCGACAACGTCGCGATCGACAACACGACGCTGCGCGTCTACGGCGGCGACGTGCTCGGCAACATGTGGCGCTTCGACTTCACGCCGACTCCGCAGGCGACGCTGCTCGCGACCGCCAAGAACGCGAGCAACCAGGTCCAGCCGATCACGATCCGTCCCGAGCTCGCCGAGCTCGACGGCAAGCCGTTCGTGATGTTCGGCACCGGCCGGCTGCTCGGCTCGACCGACATCACCGACAGCAGCATCGGCTCGGTGTACGGCATGCGCGACACGCTCGCGACCGGCGCCACGATCTATCCGACGCCGCGCAGCACGTTCAGGCCGATGAAGGTCAACCAGACCGGCACCGGCTCGACGGCGACGCGCACGATCACGTGCACCGGATCGACGACCGACTGCGGCGCCCCGGACGGCTGGGTGCTCGACCTGGCGGAGGCCGGCGAGCGGGTCAACGTCGAGATGAAGCTCGTCCTCGGCGCGCTCGTCTTCTCGAGCAACGTCCCGGAGCAGGTGCCCTGCAGCATCGGCGGCCACAGCTGGTTCAACCAGATCGACTTCCGCACCGGCGCGGCGATCCCGGGCGCGACGACCTCGTCGTACCTCTCGGACTCGATCAACGTCGGCTTCACCATCCTGCAGTTGCCGCCGGCGACGGGTTCGACCAACCCGACGTACACCGGCGTGTTCCGCCAGAGCAAGGCGACGAACGTCAACAAGCAGGTGACGCCGGCCGAACCGGTCCCGTCGGGCAAGCGCGTCAGCTGGCGCGAGATCGCGCAGTAGGGTGACGAAAGGGGGCCGGTGAACGGGGCACTCGCCTACGCCGCCCCGATGCCTGCAGGCGGAGCGATCCGCCTGCAGCGCTTGTGGGCACCGCTCGCGGTCGCGCTCGCGATGCACGTGGCGATCCTTGTGATCCGTCCCGGCGGCGTGACCGGAAGCCACGTCGCCCCGGCGGCCAAGGCGATCGCGGTGCGCGTGCTGGCCGTTCCGGCGGTGCCTCCCGCCGCTGCGACCGAAGCACGACCGGACGCGGCGGTTGCCCCGGCCGAGGCAGCGCCGCCGACTGCTCGCCCGGCAGCCGCCGAGCAGCGCGGCGCGGCGAAGCACGAACGCGGGCCGACGCGCGCCGCCGAGACCAGCGGAGCGCGGTCTCCGGCCGCCGGCGATCGCAAGGCCGAGCCCGAGTCGGCTGCCCAGGTCACCGCTGCCGCGATGCCGAGCACCGCCACCGCGGCGCTGCCCGCGGCGCCCGACTACGCCCTGGGCGTGCGCCTCGATCCCGGGCCGCGTCCGCTCGACGACATCGACCCGGAGTACCCCGATCCTTACCTGCGCGAAGGCACGGTCGTGCTCCGCCTCCTGATCAGCGAGACGGGGCACGTCGACAACGTCGCCGTCGTCCGCGCCGCGCCGGCGGGCGTCTTCGAGGAGGCCGCGCTCGAGGCGTTCGCGAAGGCCCGCTTCGCTCCCGGGCTCGCTGCCGGCACCCCCGTCAAGAGCCAGATCACGGTCGAGGTCCGCTTCGTCCCGATCAACCGCGGCGCCCGCGTTTCCGGTCGCACGTACTGAGGCCCGCAACGGGCTTCGAATTGCTGCACTGCGGTATTCTTCGCCTTGGGACGACTGACTCGGGGCGCGTCGTGGGCGAGATCGAAAACGGGGCCGGAATCCCTCAAGAGGAAGTGGATGCTGCGGCGGCGTCGGGCCTGTACTCGCCCGCGCACGAGCACGATGCGTGCGGCGTCGGCTTCGTCGCCCACATCGCCGGTCGCAAGTCGCACGCGATCGTCGAGCAGGGCCTGAAGATCCTCGAGAACCTCAACCATCGAGGCGCCGTCGGTGCGGATCGCTTGATGGGCGACGGCGCCGGCATCCTGATCCAGATTCCCGACGAGTACTACCGCGCCGAGATGGCCAGGCAGGACATCGTCCTGCCGGCGCCCGGCGAATACGGCGTCGGCATGGTGTTCCTGCCGAAAGAGCACGCGTCGCGGCTCGCGTGCACGCAGGAGCTCGAGCGCGCGGTCAAGGCCGAGGGCCAGGTCGTGCTCGGCTGGCGCGACGTCCCCGTCGATGTCGAGATGCCGATGTCGCCGGCGGTGCGCGCGAAGGAGCCGATCATCCGGCAGATCTTCATCGGCCGCGGCCCCGACGTCATCGTTCCCGACGCGCTCGAGCGCAAGCTCTACGTGATCCGCAAGACCGCGTCGAGCGCGATCCAGAAGCTCAAGCTCACGCACAGCCGCGAGTACTACGTGCCGAGCATGAGCTGCCGCACGGTGATCTACAAGGGGCTGCTGCTCGCCGACCAGGTCGGCAAGTACTACAAGGACCTCGCCGCACCGAGCCTCGTCAGCGCGCTCGCGCTCGTGCATCAGCGCTTCTCGACCAACACCTTCCCCGAGTGGCCGCTCGCGCATCCGTACCGGATGGTCGCGCACAACGGCGAGATCAACACCGTCAAAGGCAACTTCAACTGGATGCGCGCTCGCGAGGGCGTCATGAAGTCGCCGGTGCTCGGCGCCGACCTGGCGAAGCTCTACCCGATCACGTTCGAGGGTCAGAGCGACACCGCGACCTTCGACAACGCGCTCGAGCTGCTGACGATGAGCGGCTATTCGCTCGCGCACGCGGTGATGATGATGATCCCCGAGGCGTGGGAGCAGCACACCGGCATGGACGCACGCCGGCGCGCGTTCTACGAGTACCACGCGTCGATGATGGAGCCGTGGGACGGCCCGGCGGCGATGGTCTTCACCGACGGCCGCCAGATCGGCGCGACCCTCGATCGCAACGGCCTGCGTCCGGCGCGCTACTGCGTCACCGACGACGGCCTCGTCGTCATGGCGTCCGAGAGCGGCGTGCTGCCGATCCCCGAAGGGCGCATCGTCAAGAAGTGGCGTCTGCAGCCGGGCAAGATGTTCCTGATCGACTTCGAGCAGGGCCGCATCGTCGACGACGAAGAGCTGAAGAACCAGTTCGCGTTCGCCAAGCCGTATCGCCAATGGGTCGACAGCGTGCGCATCAAGCTCGAGGACCTGCCCGCGGGGCCGGCGACGGGCGAGTTCGCAGAGTCGCTGCTCGACCGCCAGCAGGCATTCGGCTACACGCAGGAAGACATCAAGTTCCTGATGAGCCCGATGGCGCAGGCCGGCGAGGAGGGCGTCGGCTCGATGGGCAACGACTCGCCGCTCGCTGTCCTCTCCGACAAGAACAAGCCGCTCTACAACTACTTCAAGCAGCTGTTCGCGCAGGTCACGAACCCGCCGATCGACCCGATCCGCGAAGCGATCGTGATGTCGCTGAACTCGTTCATCGGTCCCAAGCCGAACCTGCTGGACATCAACGCCGTCAACCCGCAGATGCTCCTGGAGGTCTCGCAGCCGGTGCTGGACTTCGACGACATGGCGCGCCTGCGTGCCATCGAGAAGCACACCTTCGTCAAGTTCAAGCCGCTCGAGATCGACATCGAGCAGGGCCGCATCGTCGACGACGAGGAGCTGAAGAACCAGTTCGCGTCGGCCAAGCCGTATCGCCAATGGGTCGACAGCGTGCGAATCAAGCTCGAGGACCTGCCCGCGGGGCCGGCGACGGGCGAGTTCACAGAGTCGCTGCTCGACCGCCAGCATGCATTCGGCTACACGCAGGAAGACATCAAGTTCCTGATGAGCCCCATGGCGCAGGCCGGCGAGGAAGGCATCGGCTCGATGGGCAACGACAGCCCGCTGGCGGTGCTGTCGAGCAAGAACAAGCCGCTCTACAACTACTTCAAGCAGCTGTTCGCGCAGGTCACCAACCCGCCGATCGACCCGATCCGCGAAGCCATCGTGATGTCGCTGGTGTCCTTCATCGGCCCGAAGCCGAACCTGCTGGACATCAACCAGGTCAATCCGCCGATGCGGCTCGAGGTAAGCCAGCCGATCCTCGACTTCGCCGACATCGCCAAGCTGCGCGAGATCGAGAAGATCACGCACGGCAAGTTCCGCAGCCACACGATCGACATCACGTACCCGCTCGCTTGGGGCAACGAAGGCGTCGAGGCCAAGCTCGCGTCCCTCAACGCCGAGGCGGTGGACGCGATCAA
>JASLGD010000034.1 GCA_030150305.1 Caldimonas sp.
CGGCGCGCGTCGATGCACCGCCGCCGGCGCCCGAGAAGCCGCCGCCGCCGCGGTCCATGCTGCCGGCGCTGGCACCGCCACGGTCGCCGCCACCAGGCCCGCTGCGATCGCCGCCGCTCGGACCACTGCGATCGCCGCCGCTCGGACCGCTGCGATCGCCGCCGCCCGGACCGCTGCGGTCGCTGCCACCGGGCCCGCTGCGATCGCCCGCGCGATCGCCCTGCCCGACGCTGCGATTGAGCTCGTTGCGGTCCATGCTGCCGAGCTCGTTGCGACCTTGCTCGGCGCGGCCGCGGAACTGCTCGCGCGATTGCGCGGCCTGCCGGTCGCCGCCGCGGTTGTACTTCTGCGCGACTCCCTGGTCCTTGTACGCGACGCCCTTGCGGTGCTCGGCCTTGTGGTTGAAGTTGCCGTTGTTGATGTTGGCCTTGTTGAAGTTGTTGTACTTGTTGACGTTGATGTTGACGTTGTTGCCGCCCCAGTTGCAGTTGCCCCAGATCGCGGCGCCGACGAAGACGCCGGTCGCGAACGCGAGCCCCGGCGCGTAGACGTAGCCGGGCGGGTACATGTAGTAGGGCGGGTACGCCGGATACGGCCAAGGCCCGTAGATCGTGCTCGGGTTGTACGTCGGCACGTAGACGGTCTCGGGCTTGGCCGACTCGATCACGTACACGGTCTTGTTCTCGACCTGCTCGGTCTTGACCGTCTGCTCGGGGGTCGACTTGAGGTTTCCTGCCTGGCTCGCCTTCGCGCGCAGCGACTGCACCGTCGCCAGCACCGCCGCCTGGTCGGCGAGGAACGCGTCGCCGAGCTTCTGCGTCCACGACAGGTTCTCGTTCATCTGCTTGAGGACCTGCGGCACCGTGGTGAGCGCCTTGACGCTCTCGTCCCACGTCTGCTTCTGCATCTCGTCCTCGAGCGCCTTCTCCTTGACGTTCGGATGCTCCTTGGACCAGCGCGCCGCCTCGACGACCTCGAGCGGATACGTGCTGGCCATCAGGATCTGCGCGATCAGCGCGTCGGGGTAGAGCGCGATCGGCGCGAGCAGCTGGTCGAGGTCCTGCTGCTTGTTCGCCGCTGCCGGCTGCGCGGCGCCTGCCGGCGCAGCGGCCGCCGGCTGCTGTTGCGCGACGGCGGGGTGTTCCGGGACGACCGCGGCGACGAGCAGCGACGCGGCCAGCGCTCCTTGAAGTTTCTCGATCGCGCCCATGCAAACCTTCGCCAGTGCTTCGGCAGCGCCGAGCCGGCGCTGCTCGGAGATCGTCCGGCCACTCTACTGCCCGCGCGCCGGCGCTCGCCATGGGACCTTGGTCCCTGTCGTAGCGAGTCACGAGGGCTTCTAATGCGCGACACGACGACAACCGAGGCCATGAACATGCAACACCACCCGGTTCAGGGCGCGGCGGCCGCGCGCGCTGCCCAGACGACGCAAACCGGCGCGCGCCCAGCGACGCGCGGCCGCGCGTTGCGTGTGCTCGCGTGCGCGACGCTCGTCGTCGCGTGCGTTCCGTCGGGCGCGACCGGCTGGGTGAAGCTGCTCTCGCGCACCGCCGCCGAGCAGTTCCAGGAAGACGATCTGAAGATGTTCCTCGAGGCCGGGCGCGATGCGCTCAACGCGCCGGGGCCGCCGAAGACGGTCGAGTGGTCGAATCCGAAGAACCAGACCGGCGGCAGCTTCCTCGTCGTCGGCGAGACGACGCGCCAGGGGCTGCCGTGCCGCCGCATCAAGTTCGCGACCTATGCGCCCGGCTATCCGAATCCGCCGAAGGCGTGGACGACGTGGACGGTGTGCAAGGTCGAAGACCGCTGGAAGGTCGCCGACACCAAGTGACGACGCCCGCTCGGCGCCGGCAGAGCTCGGTCGCCGAGCCGAGATCCAGGGCGGGTGCGCCGTGGCCGATCAGTTGACCGTGTAGCCGCGCCCGCTCATGCAGGAGCCGTACGCCTTGTAGTACGTGCCGAGGTTCTGCTGTTGCTGTGCGGAGGCCTGCTGCTGCGCGCCGCGCCGCTGGTTGCGCTTGGCGACGCCGCCGACGACGGCGCCCTTGGCGGCGGCGTTGCCGACGTCGTTGTCGCCGATCGCACCGACCGCTGCGCCGACCGCTGCGCCCTTGACGCGCTGGCCGCTTTTTTCGGGCGGCGGAGCCGGCGGCGGAGCCGCCGGGTCGATGCCGGTGTTCGTCTTGGCCCACGCGAGGCACTCGCCGTCGTCCTTCGATTGCTGGCTCGCCGATTGGTTCTTGGCGGGATACGCAGCCGGCTTTTGCGCCGGCGCCGCGAACGCGATGGTGAGCAGCACGGCACCGACGGCGAGTTGGAGATTCGAATGCATGGCGTGTCCTCGTGTCGTCCGCTGGCCAGCTTAGGCGCGTCGCGTCCCGGCGCTATTGGACTTAGGGGCTATCGCATCGAGGCGTCCGCGGCGGCCCGGCGCACCGTGGCGCACGCGCCGGATCGGACCTAGGTCCAATAGGCGCGTGCGACGGGCGCGGCGAGGATTGCCGCGCATCGAGGCGACCGGCGATCGACCTTCCACGAGACCGACCGGGCCGCCGCGTCGGCATCCACGCGTGGGCGGCGTCGCGACCCGCCATGCATGCTCCGGAGGTCGAGTGATGAAGGCAATCCACGCGAAAGCAGCCGCGGCGCTCTGCGCAGCGGCCGCGTTCGCTCCCGCTCCCGCCGCGGCGCAAGCCTCCGATGCTTGGCAGTTCGAGGCCGCGCTCTACCTCTACCTGCCTTCGGTCGACGGCACGACGCGGTTCGGCACGGGCAGCGGCGACGCGACCGTCGACGTCGCCAAGGTCCTCGAGAGCCTGAACGCGACGTTCCAGGCCTCGTTCGAAGCGCGGCGCGGCCAGTGGGGCGGCTACACCGATCTCGTCTATGTCGACTTCAGCCATGCGAACTCGTCGACGCGCGACCTCAGCATCGGCGGCATCCCGCTGCCGGCAGACGTCAGCGCGGCAACCGACTTTCGTCTGAAAGGCTCCGCCTGGACGCTGGCAGGCCTCTATCGCGCGCTCCCCGACCCGGCATCGCCGCTCGACGTCCTCTTCGGCGCGCGTCTGCTCGACATCAAGGAGACGCTCGGCTGGCAGCTGAGCGGCAACATCGGCCAGTTCCCGGTCCAGGGCCAGGCGCGCACGCAGGAAGCGTCGATCCACAACCTCGACGCGATCGTCGGCGTCAAGGGACGGTTCGCGATCGCGCAGAGCGGCAAGTGGTACGTGCCGTACTACCTCGACGTCGGCACCGGCAACTCGAGCTTCACGTGGCAGGCGATGGCGGGCATCGGCTATTCGTTCGGCGCGCTCTCGGTCGTCGGCAGCTGGCGCTACCTCGACTACCACATGAAGTCCGGCAAGCCGCTCGAGACGCTCAGCTTCAACGGGCCGGTGGTCGCAGCCGTGCTTCGCTGGTGAGGGCTCGTACGATGCGTCGCTTCGCCGGCCGCGCCGTCGCCTGCGCCGCGCTGGCGCTGCCGCTCGCCGCGCGCGCGTCGTTCCTGCCGCCGGCGATGGTCGACACCGCGGCGACGTACCTCGCCTGGTTCATCATCTTCGTCGTGCCGATCGGCGCGATCGTGCTGTTCTGGCTGGTCCACATCCTGCCGGAGAAGGTCGCCGAGAAACGCCACCATCCGCAGAAGGACGCGATCAACGTCCTCTGCCTGCTGTCGCTGCTGTTCGGCGGGCTGCTCTGGCCGCTCGCCTGGCTGTGGGCGTACACCAAGCCGATCGGCTACCGCGCCGCGTACGGCACCGACAAGCACGACGAGTACTTCGTTCACATGGGAGAGCGCGCGCAGGCCGGCGAGATGCCCGCCGACGAGCTCGCGCATGTTGCCGAGCGGGCGCTGCGCCGCGATGGCGTC
>JASLGD010000037.1 GCA_030150305.1 Caldimonas sp.
GGTGCCGCTCGAGATCATCGAGGTGCAGTCGGGCTCGTACCTCGGCGAGGACGACATCGTGCGCTTCGACGACAGCTACGGAAGGCGCTGAGGCGGTGGACCATCGCGCGCGCATCTTCGTCGCCGGCCACCGCGGCATGGTCGGCGCGGCGCTCGTGCGTCGGCTCCGCGCCGGCGGGTACGAGCGGCTCGTGCTGCGCACGCGGGCCGAGCTCGACCTGCTCGACCAGGCCGCCGTTCGCGCCTTCATGCAGCGCGAGCGACCCGACTACGTCTTCATCGCCGCGGCCAAGGTCGGCGGCATCCAGGCCAACGACACCCTGCGCGCCGACTTCCTCTACGAGAACCTGGCGATCGAGACCAACCTCGTGAGCGCTGCGCACGATGCCGGCGTCGAGCGGCTCATGTTTCTCGGCTCGAGCTGCATCTATCCGCGCGACTGTCCTCAGCCGATCCGCGAGGAATACCTGCTGACCGGGCCTCTCGAGCGCACGAACGAGCCGTACGCGATCGCGAAGATCGCGGGACTGAAGCTGTGCGAGGCCTACAACGCGCAGTACGGGCGTCGCTACGTGAGCGTGATGCCGACCAATCTCTACGGCCCCGAGGACAACTACGATCTCGCGACCAGCCACGTGCTGCCGGCGCTGCTGCGCAAGGCGCACGATGCGCGCGAGCGCGGCGACGACGAGATCACCGTCTGGGGCAGCGGAACGCCGCGCCGCGAGTTCCTGTATGTCGACGACCTCGCCGATGCCTGCGTCTTCCTCATGGAGCGCGGCGACCTCGGTCCCGATGCTCCGGGCCACATCAACATCGGCACCGGCGAGGATCTCAGCATCGCCGAGCTCGTCGCGCTGGTGTGCGACGTCGTCGGCTTTCGCGGACGCGTCGTCTACGACCGCAGCAAGCCGGACGGAACGCCGCGCAAGTTGCTCGACGTGAGCCGGCTCGCGGCGCTCGGCTGGCATGCGCGCACCTCGCTTCGCGACGGCATCGCGAAGGCCTACGCGGCGTCTCCCTTCGTGCGCGCCGGAGCCGACGCCGCCAAACCGGGAATGCACCCATGAAACCTTCCGCAGGCAGGAAGAAGGTCGCGCTCGTCACCGGGGTGACCGGGCAGGACGGCTCGTATCTTTCCGAGTTCCTCCTCGACAAGGGGTACGAGGTGCACGGCGTCAAGCGGCGCTCGTCGCTCTTCAACACCGACCGGATCGACCATCTCTACCAGGACCCGCACGTCGACCACCAGCGCTTCGTGCTGCACTACGGAGACCTGACCGACTCGACCAACCTGATCCGGATCGTCCAGCAGGTCCAGCCCGACGAGATCTACAACCTGGCCGCGATGAGCCACGTCGCGGTGAGCTTCGAGACGCCCGAGTACACCGCGAACGCCGACGGCCTCGGCACGCTGCGCATCCTCGAGGCGATCCGGATCCTCGGGCTCGAGAAGAAGACGCGCTTCTATCAGGCGAGCACGTCCGAGCTCTACGGGCTGGTGCAGGAGTCGCCGCAGAACGAACGGACGCCGTTCTATCCGCGCAGCCCGTACGCGGTCGCCAAGCTCTACGCCTACTGGATCACCGTCAACTACCGCGAGGCCTACGGACTCTTCGCGTGCAACGGCATCCTCTTCAACCACGAGAGCCCGGTGCGCGGCGAGACCTTCGTGACGCGCAAGATCACGCGCGCCCTGACGCGCATCGCGCTCGGCCTGCAGGACTGCCTCTACCTCGGCAATCTTTCGGCGCTGCGCGACTGGGGCCACGCCAAGGACTACGTCGAGGTGCAGTGGCTGATGCTGCAGCAGGAGCAGCCCGAGGACTTCGTCATCGCGACCGGCGTCCAGGTGAGCGTCCGCCAGTTCGTCGAGATGGCGGCCGCCGAGCTCGGCATGACGCTCGAGTTCAGCGGCGTCGGTGCGCGGGAGATCGGCACGGTCGCCACGGTCGACGGTGCACGCTCCAAGTGCCGGCCCGGCGACGTGGTCGTGCGGGTCGATCCACGGTACTTTCGGCCAACCGAGGTCGAGACGCTGCTCGGCGATGCGTCGAAGGCGAAGGCGAAGCTCGGCTGGTCGCCGCGCATCCCCCTGGCCGAGCTCGTCCGCGAGATGGTCGCCGCCGACTACGCATCGGCCGAGCGCGACAGCCTCGTCAAGCAAGCCGGCTTCCAAGCCTACGAATACCATGAGTGAGCCCCGCCTGAAGCGCTTGCCGCGGCGCGCGTCGCGGCCAGAGGAGGCGCGAGCATGAAGATCACCATCATCGGCACGGGATACGTCGGCCTGGTGACGGGTGCGTGTCTCGCCGACATGGGCAACGACGTGCTCTGCCTCGACGTCGACGCCGCGAAGATCCGCGTTCTCAACGACGGCGGAATTCCGATCCACGAGCCGGGCCTGCCCGCCCTCGTCGCCAGCAATCGCGCGGCGGGAAGGCTCGCCTTCACGAGCGACGTCGTGCGCGCGGTCCACCACGGATTGCTCCAGATGATCGCGGTCTGCACTCCTCCCGATGAAGACGGCTCGGCCGATCTCAGCCACGTCCTCGCAGCCGCACGCTCGATCGGCCAGCACATGACCGACTACAAGGTGATCGTCGACAAGAGCACGGTGCCGGTGGGCACCGCCGATCGGGTTCGCGACACCATCGCCGGCGAGCTCGCCAGGCGCGGCGTCGCGATC
Organism: Caldimonas sp.; assembly: GCA_030150305.1. Lineage (GTDB taxonomy): Bacteria > Pseudomonadota > Gammaproteobacteria > Burkholderiales > Burkholderiaceae_C > Schlegelella_A. Next base: position 2,690 of record JASLGD010000037.1, read on the forward strand.
GAATTCGCGATGGCTTCGAACCCGGAGTTCCTCAAGCAAGGCGACGCCGTCGCCGACTTCATGCGCCCTGCCCGGATCGTCATCGGCGCCGAAGACGCGCGCGCCATCGAGACGCTGCGCGCGCTGTATGCGCCCTTCGTCCGCAACCACGACCGCTTGATGGTGATGGACATCCGCTCCGCCGAGCTCACCAAGTACGCGGCCAACGCGATGCTCGCGACCCGCATCAGCTTCATGAACGAGCTGGCCAATCTCGCCGAATCCCTCGGCGCCGACATCGAAGCGGTGCGCCAGGGGATCGGCTCGGACGCTCGCATCGGCTACTCGTTCCTGTACGCCGGCTGCGGCTACGGCGGGTCGTGCTTTCCGAAGGACGTCAAGGCGCTCATCCGCACCGGCGGCGAGCACGGCCATCGGCTGCACGTGCTCGAGGCCGTCGAGGCCGCCAACGACGTCCAGAAGCGTGTCCTCGCGCGCAAGATCACCGACCGTTTCGGGACCTCGCTCGCCGGCCGCCGCTTCGCGGTCTGGGGCCTGGCGTTCAAGCCGGACACCGACGACATGCGCGAGGCGCCGAGCCGCGCGCTGATCGCCGAGCTGCTGTCGCTCGGCGCGCACGTCCGCGCCTACGATCCGGTTGCGGCGCGCGAGGCGAAACGCGTGATTGCGCTCGATCTCGCGAATCACCCGGGCTGGCTCGAACGCCTGACATACGTCGACGACGAGGCG